>QMMT01000245.1 GCA_003647385.1 Deltaproteobacteria bacterium | reverse complement strand
GTTGCATAGTCCATGACTTGTAAAAGAATATTAAAAAGATCCATATGAGCCTTTTCAATCTCGTCCAACAGCAGAACAGAGTGGGGGTGCTTTCTTATACTGTCTGTTAAAATACCACCCTGGTCAAATCCAACATATCCCGGAGGTGCCCCGACGAGTCTGGAAACTGCATGCTTTTCCATGTATTCACTCATGTCAAATCTCAAAAATTCTATTCCCATATGATGGGCAAGCTGTTTTGCAACCTCTGTTTTACCAACGCCGGTGGGTCCCATAAAAAGAAAAGAGCCTATCGGGCGATCCGGGGATGCAAGCCCGGCGCGGGATCTTTTAATAGAGGTGGTCAGGGTCTGGATGGCATCATCCTGCCCGAATATGACTTTTAAAAGTCTTTTGGGAAGAGATGAAAGATTGGCTTTGTCTGTCGAAGTCACGCTTGTAACAGGGACTTTTGCAATTTTAGCAACAATTTTTTCAATATCTTTTGGACTGACGGTTTTCCTTTTCCCTTTTCCCTTAAGCCTCAGATAGGCGCCTGTTTCATCAATGACATCAATGGCTTTGTCCGGCAAAAGCCGGTCATTGATATATTTATCCGAGAGATAGGCGGCAGCTTCAATTGTCTCGGCCGTATATTTCAGTCCGTGATGTTTTTCATATAAGGGTTTAAGGCCATTTAAAATAAGAGATGTCTCTTCAATGGAAGGTTCTAAAACTTCTATTTTTTCAAATCGTCTTGAAAAAGCCCGGTCTTTTTCAAAATGGTTTTTATATTCTTCATATGTGGTGGTACCGACACATTTAATATCCCCTGAAGAAAGAGCCGGTTTTAAAATGTTTGAGGCATCCATAGAACCGCTGGTGGTTGCACCTGCTCCGACCACAGTGTGGATTTCATCGATAATCAGCAAGGCATTTTCTTTGGATTCAAGGGCATTAATAACATCTTTGAGGCGTTGTTCAAAGTCTCCTCGATATTTTGTCCCTGCAAGAAGCGCTCCCATATCAAGGGAGAATAATTCACAATTTTCTAAAAGGTCCGGCACCAGCTTGTCATTTATTTGTATGGCAAGCCCTTCGGCAATGGCTGTTTTCCCGACACCGGGATCTCCCACCAGAATGGGATTATTTTTCCTTCTGCGGCAAAGAATCTGCATGAGTCTGTCCATCTCATCGGTTCTCCCGATGAGCGGGTCAATTTTTTTATCTGCAGCCTTTTTCAAAAGGTTTGTTGTAAAGGTTGCCAGGGGATCTTTTTTCTTTTGCCGTTTTGTTTTCCTGTCCGCATGTTTGAATACTTTCTGGGAAGGCCCCAAAGGTGGGCCGGCTTTTTTTGCGGGTTCTGCAGTATGTGAAATATATTTTAATACGTCAAGACGGGTAATCCCTTCCGATTCAAGATAAAAAGCAGCATGGGAATCTTTTTCCTGAAAAATGGATGCAAGAATATCCCCTAGATTGACTTCACTCTTTTCTGCAGATCTCGCATGATTGATGGCGCGCTGAATCATTCTCTGGAATCCAATGGTCTGTTGCAGCACATACTCTTCTTTTGCATCAATTCTGGTTAATTTTTCATTAAAGAATCTTTCAAGTTCTTCTTTTATCTGTTCCGGGCTTCCGCCACATTTTTCAATTGTCTCGGCACCTGTTTCATGGTTCAGGATTGCATAAAGAACGTGTTCAACACATACATACTCATGCCTTCTTTTTTTTGCTTCCCGCACGGCAAAACCGAGAGTTGTACTCAGTTCTTTGCTAATCATACCTCTTACTCCTTCTCCATTGTGCTTTTTAAAGGAAATCCTTTGCTACTAGCCATGTTGAGTACAGTTTCTACTTTAGTTTCTGCAATCTGCCTTGGATAGATTCCGCATATTTCTTTTCCTTTATTATGTATATTAAGCATCATTTGAGTTGCTTTTTCAAGTGATTTTCCAAAAACGCTTACAAGAATTTGTACCACAAACTCCATACTGGTATAATCGTCATTATGTAGGATGACTTTATACATGGGCGGCTGATCATTTTTTGACCGGGTTGAAATTTCATCTTTTATTTCAGAATCAGTAGATGCCATTATCAAGTTTTTCCTAGGTCATACAGCATTTTTTGTATTTTTTACCGCTGCCGCAGGGACAGGGATCGTTTCTTTTTATTTTTTTAGAAGATCGTTTAACCGGCTCTTTTACGCTGGAACCATCTGAATGGGAAAAAGTAAGGCCATCCTGTTCTTTCTTTTTCATCTCATCCACCTGGGAAGAAGTTGATATCTGTATTTTATATAAAATCGTCACCACTTCTTCTTTTACCCGTTCCATCAGACCCTGGAACATGTCAAAGCCTTCTTTTTTATAAATCTGTAAAGGATCCTGCTGTGCATATCCTCTCAGGCCGATGCCCTCTTTTAAATGGTCCATGGATAACAGATGTTCTTTCCAGCGGGTGTCAACGGTTTGAAGAATGAGATGCCTTTCAATCTCCCTTGTGATCTCTTCGCCAATGGCAGTTTCTCTTTGATTATATAGCTTTTTTAGATCTTCAAAAAGTGATTCAGATAGCTTTTGGGCATCGAAATTATTATTCACGGCAGTTTCAAGGTCAGGGTTAAAGTTAAACAATTGTTGTATTCTATTTTTAAGACCTTGCAGGTCCCATTGTTTGACAGGCGTTTTTTCCATGGCAAATTCATCAACAATATCATAGGCTTTGTCTTCGATCATTTCCAGAACAACCGGTTTCAAGTTTTTCTCAATCAAAGCTTTACGTCTTTGCTGGTAAATGACTTCTCTTTGCTGGTTCATTACATCATCATATTCAAGCAGGTGCTTTCTGATTTCAAAGTTGTGGCCTTCAACTTTTGACTGAGCATTTTCTATGGCCTTGCTGATAAATGAATGTTCAATATGTTCACCTTCTTCAATCCCCAGTTTGTCCATGACAGCGTGAATCCGATCCCCGCCGAATATTCTTAAGATATCGTCTTCCAAAGAAAGATAGAACCTTGAAGATCCTTCGTCTCCCTGTCTGCCGGAACGCCCTCGAAGCTGGTTGTCAATTCGTCGGGATTCATGACGGGATGTGCCCAGAATATGGAGCCCGCCAAGCTCTTTTACTCCTTCTCCAAGAACAATATCCGTACCACGCCCAGCCATATTGGTGGAAATAGTAAGGGCTCCTTTTTGTCCTGCATTGGCGACGATTTCAGCTTCTGCTTTATGATGCTTTGCATTTAAAACAGTATGCTTAATACCTTTTTTCTTAAGTTTTTTACTAATATCCTCGGAAATATCGATGGAAATTGTTCCCACAAGAACAGGTTGACCTTTTTTATGAAGCCTTATCATCTCATTTATGGCGGCAGCATATTTTTCTTTTTTTGTTTTGTATATCAAGTCTGGAAAATCTTTACGGATCATTTCCTTGTGGGTTGGGATCACCAGGACATCAAGATCATATATTTTTTTAAATTCAGGGGCCTCGGTCTCAGCCGTACCGGTCATACCGGATAATTTGTTATACATCCTGAAATAATTCTGGAAGGTAATGGATGCAAGCGTCTGGTTCTCATTGGCAATTTTAACATTTTCTTTTGCTTCAAGGGCCTGGTGAAGTCCTTCACTGTATCGTCTCCCACTCATTAAACGTCCTGTGAATTCATCAACAATAACCACCTGGTTGTTCTTAACAATATAATCAGTATCCCGTTTAAAAAGTGTATGGGCTTTTAAGGCCTGGTTTACATGGTGGAGGATTTCGATATTTGCCGGATCATATAAATTGTCAACCTTGAGGAAATTTTCTCCCTTGGCAATACCGTCTTCTGTCAGAGAAACACTTTTTGATTCTTCATCAAGGGTGTAATCGATGTCTTTTTTAAATGCCGGGATAATTGTATTGACCTGGGTATAAAAATGAGTTGATTTTTCAGCCGGGCCTGAGATAATTAAAGGTGTTCTGGCTTCATCAATAAGAATACTGTCAACCTCATCCACAATGGCAAAATTAAGTTCTTTCTGGGCAAGGGATTCCATGTCAAATTTCATGTTATCCCTTAAATAATCAAATCCGAACTCATTGTTTGTGCCATAGGTGATATCTGAACTATAGGCCTTTTTTCTTTCCTGATCATCAATATCATGGATAATGGCACCAACACTTAACCCTAAGAAATTATAAATTTGGGCCATCCATTCAGCATCACGTTTGGCCAGGTAATCATTGACGGTGATTATGTGAACCCCTTTGCCTGATAGGGCATTCAGGTAGGCGGGAAGGGTGGACATCAACGTCTTTCCCTCACCGGTTTTCATTTCTGCAATGCTGCCTTGATGAAGTGCAATACCACCAATGAGCTGAACATCAAAATGACGCAGCCCAATGGTCCGGACCGAGGCCTCCCTTACCAGAGCAAAAGCTTCGGGCAAAAGATCGTCCAGGCTTTCGCCGCCTTTATGTCTTTCTTTGAATTCCGATGTTTTTTGAATAATCTGCTCATCAGACAATTGCTGCATTTGAGGCTCAATATGATTAATATCATCAACAATGGGTTGAAGTGCTTTTAGAATCCTGTCATTACTGGAACCAAATATTTTTGTAAAAAAATTGAATACCATTGATAGTTTACCTGTTATTTTAAATATTAATTTTCTACTCCAGAATAGAACATATAAG
>QMMT01000244.1 GCA_003647385.1 Deltaproteobacteria bacterium | reverse complement strand
TATGAATACTGTTTTAGTAAAATAATTATTTTCATATTGACTAAGAGTCTGATTTCAATCTATATATAACGGTTATTTAAAATTTTGATACTAATTTTTAGGTTTAAAAAAATAATGCAGACCATACGAGGGTTTAGAGATATACTGCCGGAGCATATTCCCCTCTGGCAAAAAGTGGAAAAAGAAGCAATATTTTTGTTTGAATCATTCGGGTTTAAGGAAATCCGGATTCCCGTTCTGGAAAAAACAGAGCTTTTTGCCAGAAGCATCGGTGAGGTAACCGATATTGTTGAAAAAGAAATGTACACCTTTGCCGATCGCAAAGGAGCTAAGCTGACCTTAAGACCGGAAGCCACAGCTTCCATTGTCAGATCTTATATCCAGCACAAGATGTATGCCACAGATCCTGTCAGAAAATTTTTCATGATCGGCCCCATGTTTAGAAGGGAAAGACCCCAAAAAGGAAGATACCGTCAATTCTATCAAATTGATGCTGAAGTCTTTGGTATTGAGTCAGCGTTTATTGACAGCCAGCTGATTTTTCTTTTAAACGAATTGTTTAAACGCCTGGGCCTGACAGGACTTTCAGCACATATTAACTCTCTTGGATGCCCGGACTGCAGACCTTCTTTTCAAAAAGCACTCTTAAATTTTATTGAATCAAAAAAAGACAAGCTTTGTGAAAACTGCATCAGAAGGATGGATAAAAATCCCTTAAGAATCCTTGACTGCAAAGTAACCGGCTGCAAAGAAGCGCTTGCCGATGCGCCGGCAACCCTGGATCATCTTTGTAACGTGTGTGATGATCATTTCAATACGGTGAAAACAACCCTTGAACAACAAAAAGTTGATTTTATTGTGGACAAATCCCTGGTGCGCGGCCTGGATTACTATACCCGGACGGCCTGGGAAATTCAGACCACTTCCCTTGGCGCACAAAGTGCTGTTGCCGGCGGCGGGAGATATGACGGTCTTGTCAAAGAACTGGGCGGCCCGCAAACACCGGCCATCGGATTTGCCATTGGATTTGACCGGCTGGTTGAGGTCATGGAGCAGGTTGATAAATCACCTGGGACAAATCCCCTCAACCTGTTTATCATCTCTTTAGGTGATAAAGCCATGAAAAAAGGATATCACTGGTCCTGCGAACTGAACCAGCTCGGTGTCTATACAGAAATGGATTACAGGGGCAAAAGCATGAAAGCCCTTATGAAGCGGGCAAATAAACTTGGTGCCCAATATGTATTGATTGCCGGGGAGAATGAACTGGCTGAACATGCCGTAATTTTAAGAAATATGAATACGAAAGAGCAGGTTTCCCTTGCCGTTGAAACCCTGGTCCCTGAACTGATCAAAATAGTTAAAAAATAAAACAAAAGGAAATAGTTAAGTGACAGATTTACTGGAAGAGATGAAAAGAACACATCATTGTTGTGAGTTAAGAGATACGGATATTGATAGAGAAGTCGTCTTGATGGGCTGGGTCCAGCACCGCCGTGACCACGGAGGGGTAATATTTATAGATTTAAGGGACAAAGAAGGGATTACCCAGATCGTTTTTAACCCGGAAAATGCAAAAACAGTTCATGAAAAAGCCGGAGAAATCAGAAACGAATATGTCCTTGGTGTAAAAGGAAAAGTCATTCCGCGACCCGATGATATGCTCAACCCGAATATGAAAACCGGTGCCATCGAAGTACTGGTAGATGAGCTTTGTATTTTTTCCAAAGCGGTAACGCCTGCTTTCCAGATCGAAGACCGGGTGGAAGCATCGGAATCCATTCGCCTGCAGTACAGATACCTGGATTTAAGACGGCCCCAGCTGAAAAATAATATTCTGGCAAGACATCAGGCCACCATGGCCATAAGAAACTATCTTGACCATAAAGGGTTTGTGGATATTGAAACACCTTTTTTGACCAAAAGCACGCCTGAAGGTGCAAGGGATTACCTGGTACCGTCCCGGGTTAACCAGGGAGAATTTTATGCCTTGCCCCAGTCTCCCCAACTTTTCAAGCAATTGCTGATGATCTCAGGGTTTGACAAATATTACCAGATTGTCAGATGTTTCAGAGACGAAGATTTAAGGGCGGATCGGCAGCCGGAATTTACCCAGATCGACATGGAGCTGTCTTTTGTCAATGAACAGGAAATTATGGAAATTGCCGAGGGGATGATCGTTGCTGTTTTTAAAAAAGTCCTGGATATTGACCTTGTCACACCCTTCCCGCAAATTACCTATGACGACGCCATATCAAGATATGGCCTGGACAGACCGGACTTAAGATTTGGCCTTCAATTGTGCGAGGTCTCTGATATTGTAAAAGATGCGGGATTCAAAGTCTTTGCAAATGTTGTAAAAAACGGCGGCCTTGTGAAAGCCATTAATGCAAAGGGA
The DNA here is from genome assembly GCA_003647385.1 of Deltaproteobacteria bacterium. Classification (GTDB taxonomy): domain Bacteria; phylum Desulfobacterota; class Desulfobacteria; order Desulfobacterales; family Desulfobacteraceae; genus Desulfobacula. Next base: position 2,280 of record QMMT01000244.1, on the reverse strand, counting down.
TGTGCCACTTTTACCCGAAAACAGATTGATGATCTGACTGATTTTGCTGCTGTTTACAAAGCAAAGGGACTTGCCTGGATAAAAATCAAAGAAGACACCTGGCAGTCTCCTATTGCTAAATTCTTTACAGATGAGGAAAAAGATGCCTTAAGAAACCGCCTTGATCTTGAACCCGGGGATATTGTTTTTTTTGTGGCAGACCAGCCAAAAATTACAAATGAAGCCCTGGGCCAGTTAAGAAATGAACTGGCAAGACGGCTTGAACTGATTTCTGAAGACACCTATGAATTTACCTGGGTGACTCACTTTCCCCTGCTGGATTATGATGAAACAGAGAAACGGTACCAGGCCCTGCACCATCCGTTTACCTCACCGCTTGAAGAAGACATTGAAAAGCTTTCGTCTGATCCACTTTCGGTTAAATCAAGAGCTTATGATCTAGTGCTGAACGGGATTGAAATAGGAGGCGGCAGTATTCGTATCCATGAAACTGAACTTCAGGCAAAAGTCTTGGATTGTCTTGGCATTGATGAAACTCAAGCCAATGAAAAATTCGGGTTTCTTTTAAATGCCCTGGCATCCGGTGCGCCACCCCATGGCGGTATCGCCTTTGGTCTGGACCGGCTGATGATGCTGTTATGCAAAGAAGACTCCATCAGAAATGTCATTGCCTTTCCAAAAACACAGAAAGCCACCTGTCCTCTGACGGGAGCACCATCAAAGACATCAACAGCACAACTTCAGGAGCTTGCCATCAAAATATCAAAAATAGAAGAATAACGCTTAACCCTATAAAAATCAAAGCACCAGAATGATATGTCAACTTCATTCTGGTGCTTGATAAAAATTTTAGAATAAATTTATGCTCTTTTCCGTTTTACCTGGAGAATGGGTGTATTAAAAACCAGTGCCGTAACATTATCGTCTCGTTTTACCTTAAGCTCAAGAGAATCTTTATTAATTTCAAAATAATTTGTAATCACAGACACAATATCTTTTTGAAGATCGGAAAGAGTGGTATCGTTCAACTCAAGCTTGTCATATATTAAGGAAAATTGGAGCCTTTTTTTAGCAGCATCTTTACTCGCTTTCTGACCGGTGAATCTTCTAAACAATCTGCTTAACATTTAAAAATACTCCTTAATTTTTAAACCCAAAGGTTTTGCTGATTTTGCTCCACATACTCGTTTTATGAGTGGGAACCTCTATGGGCAAATCTGCCTCTCCATTAAGTCTTCTGGCAATACGTTTAAATGCATGACCCGCCTTTGACTCATTTTGTAAAACAAGCGGGGTGCCGGTATTGGAAGAAATCAACACATGTTCATCCATGGGAACAAGCCCGGCAAGATCAATGGAAAGGACATCAAGCACATCTTCATGACTGAGCATTTCTCCTCTTTCCACCCGTGCCGGTTCAATCCTGTTCACAATCAGCTTCGGCGTTATCGACCTTGAGTACAAAAGTCCGATGACACGATCCGCATCCCTGACAGCAGACACATCAGGGGTACAGACAACCAGCGCCTCATTGGCGCCGACAACTGAATTTTCAAATCCTTTTTCAATGCCGGCCGGTGAATCCATGATCACATAGTCGAATTCTTTTCTAAGCTGGTTTGCTACCCGTTCAACACCGGAAGTGGTTAAAACATCTTTGTTGTCGCTCTGTGAAGCCGGGATCAGGAAAAGATTTTCTATTCTTCTGTCCTTGATGGCCGCCTGACTGATTTTACATTTTCCCTGGACAACATCAACAATATTAAACACGATCCTGTTTTCCAGACCCATGACAACATCAAGATTTCTCAACCCGATATCCATATCAACAATGGCAACCCTTTTACCTTCCAAAGCAAGGGCGGCACCGATACAGGAAGTGGCCGTTGTTTTTCCAACACCGCCTTTTCCTGATGTTACAACAATTACTTTTCCTTCCAAATTTACACCTCTATCTTTTTTGTTTTACTTAAATAGCTTCAGGCCACGGCAATTTCCGAAAAGGATTTGCCTTTATATAATCTTTTACCACGATTCCATCACCTTCAATACATGCATATTCCGGTTTTGCGCTGAATTCCTCATCAATTCCTGCCGCGGCAATTTCTCCGATCTTTACCAGAGTGGGTTTGAACTCAAGGGCAAAAATAATGGCGGTTTCATCATTCGGATATCCCGCATGGACCTTCCCTGCAAGTCTTCCAAGGATAATAATATCTCCACCTGCACTGATTTCTGATCCGGGGTTCACATCGCCTGTGATCACAACATGTCTCTTTG
>QMMT01000243.1 GCA_003647385.1 Deltaproteobacteria bacterium | reverse complement strand
TTATATTTCTTATGTGTCATTGTTAGAAGGTTATAAACTGGCTCCACTTTTATGTCAAGGGTTAATACAGGTAAAAAAATGAATTGTATGAACAGTCTGAAAGGCAGGCAGTTGTATTAATCTAAAATGCCATCACTTTTTGATTGAATAAATGAGATGTTTCAATCTGATTCTAATATTTATGCGGCGTTATTTACAACACATAAACAATATGAAAAAAAGTGACACCATTTTTGACCCCACCAAACAAAAAAAAGAATTGAAAGCCAAAGCTTAAAATCCCCATTTGATAAAGGTTTTCAGAATATCAAACACCAACTCGCATCAAAAAACATTATTTGGTGTTATAATTCAGCATCCTTTATAGCTTTTGTAAGTGAGTCAACCGTATAATCTTTTTGCCAAAGTTGACGATCTTCCACGTAGTTGCCATGACCTTTATCAAATTGCTGCATAAATCGGATAAGTCCAACCACTCCAATGCCCTTACGAATAGCTTCAAGACCTGATTGCTGGATTTCGTGTTCTGTTTTATACTTAATTGTATTCATGATAAAACCTCTTCTAACCATTTTATTGGATTGCTAATCCTTATCTTTAAATTATTAATTTTTAAACTTTTTTTCAGAAATTTATCATCCGTGGTTAATAATATATCTGCCTTGTTTTCTGCGCAAGCTAAATGCATTGCATCAAAAGCTTGTAGTCCTGATTTTTCAAATTCTTTTGCTCTTATCGGTATTTTTTTATTTATTTTGATGCAACTACTTGCCAGACTATTTATTGCTTCCAGTTCTTTTTTCCTTGCCTTATCAGGGGTATTTTTAATTTCAAATTCTACAATTTTACTACTTATCAATTGCCATTCATTTTGTTCGCATAGAGATAAAATTACCTTGATTGCTTCTGATTCGAGTCTAATACGAAGATTTGATTGATCGTCAAAGGGTCTATTCAAACAACAATTATCTAAGTAAATTTTCATAATGCCAATATGTCCCGACAAGTTTTTGTTTTATTTGGATATCGTATTTAAATTATATCAATATGCATTGAGGATGTAAAGAGAACATCAAATATGTTGAATAAACAAAAAAAAGAGGTCGGAGTGATTAACTCCAGCCCCTGAAAGTTTTGTTAATGGCGGAGAAATAGAGATTCGAACTCTAGATAGGTAACAACACCTATACTCGCTTAGCAGGCGAGCGCCTTCAGCCACTCGGCCATTTCTCCGCATTTTATAAAATGGCGGAGGAGGTAGGATTCGAACCCACGGAGCCTCTCGACTCAACGGTTTTCAAGACCGCCACTTTCGGCCACTCAGTCACTCCTCCAAAATTGAACCAAAATTTATATCATTTTGTCTAAAACAGGTCAACACTTAACTTGTGGCAAAATGATAATATTGGGTAAAAATTATCTTATCATTGACAGAAAGTATAGTTGAGCTATATTAAAAAGTTTTAGGATAACCCAATTTTACAGGAGATTATGGATGAGACAGAAAATAAGATTTGAAAAAAACATGAAAGCCGGAAAGGTAATAATTCTGGAATCCAGTGAAGTGGATCCCGGGGTTGTTCTGCTGCTCCATGAAGAAGAGTACAGTCTTAAAGAAATGGCAGCTGCTTCTATTGAGGGGTTCCAGGCTTTTTCTCAATTTATGAGGAGGCGAAGTTTTTTTCCATCCTCAGATTTTAGTCAAAAGCTTTTTGAGAGTACCATTGAATTTTTTAAAGATGAGGCGCAGGAAAAAATCAGTATTGAATATGATGATGTTGAAGCATTTCCCAAAGAAGAAGAATTCCTGCTGGATGATGATGTTGAGATTGATAAAATATTGGAGGAAGACGGGGACACTAAAGAAGATGAGTTAAAGGAAATCGATTCCGAAGATGACACGCCAAAATTCACTCCCGAAGATACTTCTGAGCACGAAAATTAGAGTTGATGATGAAAGTAACGATTAAAAAAATTGTTCTTAATGCGGCTCAAAAAGCATTTGAAAATGGTGCATTGCCATCAGATCAGATCCCTGAAATGGAGATAGAAGAACCCCGCCATCAATCCCATGGAGATTTTTCTACCAACTTTGCAATGGTTTCAGCAGCCATTCAAAAAATGCCGCCACGGAAAATTGCCGAGAGCCTGGTATCGGTGATTGAGGCCTTATGTGAAGTCCCGGATGGAATATCGGGTGAAATATCAGATGAAACAGCTGGTTTGATTGAAAAGGTTGAGATCGCGGGTCCGGGATTTATCACTTTTTTTCTTTCAAATAAAGCATGGCATCCAGTGGTCGATCAAAACCTTGAACAGGACAAAGTATATGGTGCCTCTGATATGGGTAAGAAAAAAAAAGTGCAGGTGGAGTTTGTCAGTGCCAATCCCACAGGGCCTTTACACGTGGGGCATGGGAGAGGGGCCGCTGTAGGTGACTCGGTCGGTAATATTCTTTCTTTTGCCGGGTTTGATGTTCAAAAAGCGTATTATATTAATGATTCAGGACGTCAGATACGAACCCTTGGGACATCTGTCTGGTTAAGATTGCTGCAAAAGGCAGGAAAAAATATTGAATTTCCCGATGACTGCTATAAGGGCGATTATATAAAAGACCTGGCCGCCGAGATTTATGAAAAAGAAGGGGACACATTATTCCGGAAAACTGAGGATGATGCCCTTTTAGTATGTGCAAAATTTGCAGCAAAGAAAATACTTAAGGGTATAAGGCAAGATTTATCTGATTTCGGTGTCACATTTGATCAATGGTTCAGTGAGCAGAGCCTGTATGATGCAGGAAGGATTCAAAAAGCCATTGAGGACTTTAAATCAAAAGATCTGATGTATGAAGAAGATGGCGCACTCTGGTTCAGGACACAGGATTTCGGCGATGAGAAAAACAGGGTGGTGGTCAGAAATAATGGTCTTACAACCTATTTTGCTTCAGACATTGCCTACCATATGGAGAAATATGAACGAGGGTTTGAAAAGGTCATTGATGTCTGGGGAGCGGATCACCATGGATATATCAAGAGAATTGATGCATCAATTGTGGCATCGGGCAGGAAAAGTGAACAATTTGAAGTCATATTGGTTCAGCTGGTGAATCTGCTTCGCCACGGCAAGCCAGTTCAAATGTCTACAAGGGCGGGTGAGTTTGTCACCTTAAAAGATATTGTGGATGAAGTCGGAAAGGATGCTGCACGGTTTATGTTTTTAAGCCGCAGTTATGATTCAGGCCTTGAATTTGATCTTGAGCTTGCCAAACAGAAAAATTCCGATAACCCTGTTTATTATGTCCAATATGTCCATGCAAGAATTACGGGTATTCTGTTAAAGGCAAAGCAGGAAAATATTATTCAGGATATTGATTTTAATAAAGGTGAATATTTAAATGTATTAAATGCGGTGGAAGAAATTAATCTTATGAAAATATTAAATGCGTTTAAAGAGAATGTGGAAAAAAGTGCAACTACATTGCATCCTCATGTCATCTTTACCTATTTAATGAGTCTTGCCTCGGCATTCCATAGTTATTATAACAAACACAAAGTCATTTCAAATGACAGCGAACTGACGCAGGCCAGGTTAAGCCTTGTCCTGGCTGTAAAAAAGGTCATCCGAAACGGATTGACACTTCTTGGGGTCTTTGCACCCGAAAGAATGTAAAATGATATCCTTTAAAGGGATTCTAAAATATTCAATTTATATATTTATCGCTGCTTGGATGTTTGTATTGGGCATTATGGTGGGGCGAGGGTCTTCTCCTGTTGAGTTTGATACCCATAAATTTCAGAAAAGACTTGAAATCATTGCCAAAGAATTTGGGAAAAAAGAGACAAATAAGAAAGTTGATTTAAAATTTTATGATGTTCTTGACAGACCTGTGCAGGAAGAAGCAGGGCCGCCTGAAAAGAATCCTCTGGAAATTATTCCTAAAAAAGAACCCATCCTTATTGCGGATACAATCCCCGTTAAGACCAGTAGAAAAAAACTGACCTTTAAACAAAAGACAGGCACAACAAAAACAAACAATGTAACGTCTGCCCGGATAAAAAAGAAATCTTCTGGTTTTACAAAAAGTAAAACACCTGTAAAATCATCCGTACAATCAACAGACAAAGAAGTCCAAAAAGGAAAATACACGATTCAGATAGCGGCATATAAAGAGTTTAAAGAGGCAGTTTCACAAATGGCAATACTTGAAAAAAAAGGATTTTCCTCCTATAGAATAAAGGGGAAAAAAGACGGGCAGACCTGGTACAGGGTTAGAACCGGTTCTTTTTCAAGCTATGCGCAGGCAAAAAAGTTTAAAGAAAAATTAAAGAAAGCCAAGATAAACTCCATGATTATTAAAAAGGAAGATAATGAAGATATCAAAGGATGAAGTTGAAAAGATTGCCCATTTGGCTCGATTGGAAATTGATGATTCAAAAAAAGAGAAGATTGCAGAACAGCTGAGCCATATCCTTCAATATATTGATAAGTTGAAAGATGTTGATGTTAAAGGTGTCAAACTTTCTTCAGGTGCGGCTTTTATGAATAATGTCTTGAGAAATGATGAGCCCGAAGAATCACCGGGACCTTTAGTAACACTGGCCAATGCACCACAAAGGGATGAAGATTTTTATATCGTCCCCAGAGTTGTGAAATAATTAAAAGACGGGATAGAATGAAGGATAAGATTAAAT
>QMMT01000242.1 GCA_003647385.1 Deltaproteobacteria bacterium | reverse complement strand
ATCCAAGGCCATTCTGCATTATTGAACGGGCCGGGAAAAGAATTTATGTACATCTACTTTCCCATTTCAGTTGACCAGAAGAGACCTGCGGCTCTCGAGCTTTCAGAAAGCCTGTTATATAAGAATGAATACGTCCGCAGCGCTGCCGTCAGGCTCATTGTGTTAACAGGAATACTGTTAATCATTGCCTTACTTGTCTCAACCCTGATGGGTGTCAGGATCTTAGGACGGCCGATGAAACTATTGGTTGATAAAATTCAGCGAATTGGAGAGGGTGACTATTCAGATCCACTTTTTCTTCCAGGCCACGATGAAATCAGCAGGCTTTCAGTCGGAATAAACACGATGTGCGGGCAAATCGAGGGTACCATGGAAAAGCTGCGCACCGAAACAGAGGCACGAATTGATGCTTTGGAGCAATTGCGTCACCAGGATCGTCTTAAAACAGTTGGCAGACTGGCCTCGGGAATTGCCCATGAACTGGGTACGCCCTTGAATGTAATCTCCGGGCGTGCGGTCATGATTGCCCAGGCAGATCCTGTATCAGCAGAAATCCAAGAGAATGCAATTATCATTAAAAAGCAGAGCGACCGTATCACTTCAATATTTCGGCAGCTTCTTGATTTTGCGCGTCAAAAACCTTCCCGAAAGCGTCCATTGGATTTGCAGCAAATGCTTCAGCAAAGTTTAAATCTTATGTCACCGATTGCGAACAAGAAAAAAATTGGAATTTCTCTTACAGGTGATGAAGTCCCTGTGATGGGACATGTGGATGCCGACCAGCTTCAACAAGTGATGATGAACCTTCTCACCAATGCCATTCAGGCCATGCCTGATGGTGGCAATATCGAGATGGGCATACATCGCGTGCATACCCATCCACCTGAAAAAAAAGAAGTTGCAGACAGCGAATATAATTGCATCTATATTCAAGACAATGGGCAAGGCATTTTTAAGGAAAATATCGGTCATATTTTTGAACCTTTTTTTACCACCAAGGAAACAGGAGAGGGTACGGGATTAGGGCTTTCGATTGTTTATGGAATCATACGTGAAAACAACGGCTGGATTGAGGTTACGAGCGAACAAAATAAGGGAAGCCAATTTTTTATCTATTTGCCTGTGGAGGATTGATAATGTTAGGGCGAATTTTAATCGTCGATGATGATCAAAATATGTGTGAAATGCTTGAAAATCACTTAAAAAGTCAGGGATTTGATCCGTCATGGCATACAACAGCAGAAGAAGCTTTTTCCCAGTTAAAACATGAAAAAATCGACGTTGTATTAACGGACCTGCAGATGTCAGGCATGGATGGTATTGATTTATGTGACAGAGTTGTGAAAAACTGGTTGGATATACCCGTGGTGGTGATGACAGCATTCGGCAGTATGGAGACAGCAGTGACGGCTCTTCGTGCAGGGGCCTATGACTTTATCACCAAACCATTTGAATTAAATATGCTTACTTTCACTTTGAAGCGCGCTTTAAACCACCGCTCTTTGCAGGAGAAGGTTAAAAAACTCAGTAAGCTTGTAGAACAATCAAAACAATTTGATAAACTCCTTGGCGAAAGCCCTCCAATGCAGAAGATTTTTGATTTGATTGCACGCGTTGCCGATTCTGAAGCCTCGGTTTTAGTTATGGGGGAAAGTGGTACCGGAAAGGAACTTGTGGCGAGGGCATTGCACCAGAAAAGTTCCAGACAAGCGGCTCCTTTTGTCACTGTCAATTGCGCCGCTTTACCAGAAAAGCTCCTGGAAAGTGAGCTTTTTGGTCATACCAAAGGGGCATTCACAGATGCAAAATCCGACCGAAAGGGATTGTTTTTGCAAGCGGATGGCGGCACCTTGTTCCTTGATGAAATGGGTGCACTGCCACTCATACTGCAGCCAAAACTCCTTCGAGCGTTAGAGGAGCATTACGTCCGTCCGGTGGGCTCAGATAAGGAAATACCGTTTAACGTCAGACTCATTACCGGAACAAACACTGATCTTGAATCAGCCATTGAAGAGGGACAATTCAGGGAGGACCTTTTTTTTCGTATTAACATCATACAGCTTACAATGCCGCCACTTCGTTCCCGCGGTTCAGACATCCTTTTACTGGCACAATATTTTCTTGAGCAGTTTGCCGTTCAATCGGGTAAGCATGTCGCTGAAATATCAAAATCGGTAGCTGAAAAACTCTTAAGTTATCATTGGCCGGGAAATGTGCGCGAACTGAGGAATGCTATTGAGCATGCCTCAGTACTGGCACGCTACGAGCAGATAACCGTTGAGGATTTACCCGGAAAAATTCAAACGTACCGCAATTCTCATATTATCGTTGATAACGATAACCCTTCCGAACTTCTTTCAATGGAAGAAGTCGAGCGCCGTTATATTCTTCATGTCTTAAAAACAGTTGCAGAAAACAGGACCTTAGCCGCTCAAATTCTCAGGCTCGACCGTAAAACCCTTTACCGAAAACTCCGTCATTATGGTGAAAAAAAGAGTGAATAGAGCACTGAAAAATGGATCTTGAACTGATAATAAAATTTCTTCCCGGACTCTATACGATTTTTCATTTTTTTTCTTTGATTGCAGCCGTGCATGCCGGGTTAACCGTTAGAACCTCCCAGGGTGCCGTTGCCTGGGCCGTGTCACTTGTTGCATTCCCACCCTTGGCACTGCCTTTATACCTGGTTTTCGGCAGAAACAAATTTAATGGCTATATTGAAGCGCTTAGAGAAATAAACACCAGGAATAAAAATTCTTTGGTAAAATTATTGTCCCCAATATTAAAGCATAAAATTACCCTGCCGGAAACAAAGTTGGGATATTTCGATAAACTCACCAGGTTTCCAGGTTCCCGGAACAATTCCATAGAACTTCTCATTGATGGCGCAGAAACATTCAATGCCATTTTTAATGCCATTGACAAAGCAGATAAATATATTCTGATTGAATTCTTTACTGTTCATAATGATGAAACCGGAAATAGATTAAAACATCATCTTATAACAAAAGCTGAGGCTGGCGTAAAAATTTTCTTTTTATATGATGAATTCGGATCAAGAAAACTGTCCAGTCAATATATCGTTGAAATGCGCAGGGCCGGTATCAATATCCGCCCTTTTTGGACGACACAGGGCATTAGGAACCGCTTCCAGTTAAATTTTAGAAATCATAGAAAGATTGTGGTCGTTGATGGCTGGGTGGCATTTATCGGGGGACATAATATCGGGGATGAATATCTTGGCCTGCCACCGGCGGCATCCGGGCATTGGCGGGACACCCACGTGAGGATAAAGGGCCCGGCAGTACAATCCATACAATTAGCATTTACGGAAGACTGGTATTGGTCCGCTCAGAACAAGCCTGATATAGAGCTTGTGTCTGAACCCGCCCGCACTGGAAATATGGATGCAATTGTATTGCCATCAGGGCCTGCCTCCAGACTGGAAGTCAGTTCTCTGATGTTTGTTCAGTTAATCAATATGGCAAAAAAGCGTCTCTGGATTGCCAGTCCTTACTTTGTCCCGAATCAGGCTGTCAGTGCTGCATTACAACTGGCAGCACTCCGTGGTGTAAAAATCCGCATTATGCTTCCGTTAAAGCCGGATCACCTCCTGGTGTACCTTGCTTCGTATTCCTATCTGTATCAGATGTCGCTTCCCAATATCCGGTTTTTCAGGTATGAATACGGTTTTATGCATCAGAAAGTGATACTGGTTGATGATGACCTTGCCCTTGTTGGAACGGCAAATATTGACAACAGATCCTTTTATCTGAATTTTGAAATTGGGATTCTTGTCCATAATACCTTATTTGCACGTGATGTTGAAAAAATGCTGGAAGATGATTTTTTAAACTGCCGGGAATCCGGTATAAAGGATTATGAAAATAAAAGCTGGTTTTTCAAACTTGGAGTTCGCCTTTCTCATTTGTTTGCTCCCATACTATAATTAAGGTCTGGCCTGCCGGGTTAAATGCGTCGCCTTTACAATGGTCGGCAAGAAAGAAACTCAACCCCCATAGCCTTATGGTCTGATGACTTGATATTTTCGAACACTTTAGTCTGTTTTATTTTCAGTTCTTTATAAAAAACATGATCCAGAAAATATCCAAACCGTTTTGTCCTGGTGTCAGGATAGAAACTGGCCTCCTTCATTCCTAACCGGTTAATTGTTTTTGTTAGAATGAACATTCTTTTTTTATTCCATGTGTTAAAATCACCTGCAAAAATCACAGGGCCCTGATGGCCTTTGATTTTTTTTTCCAGGTCAGCCATTTGTGATTCAAAAGCTGTAGACGTAACAAAATTGATTCCATGGATATTGATTACAAGCAGTTTTTTTTGGGTTTTTTTTAAAGAATATTCAGTCAGAAGTGATACTTTAGGGGTATGGGTAAAAGGTTCTTTGAATCGGGTTCGAGAATAGGCTGCAGATATAGGACAGGCTCTTGAAAATGTCATTGTACCGGTGGCAGATATGGACTCTGCGTGGTATGAAAAGCTTTGGGCAAAATACCATCCCATACCCTTGACATGGAAGGTCGCCCGTTCTTTGTCTTTTACACGGGCTTCCTGTATCAAGATGATATCCATATCTCTTGAAAGTTGATTAAAATCATCTGACCACCCATCTCTTTTCCCTTTATACACATTCCAGCTTAAGATTTTTATGGATTCAGGATCAATAGTTTCT
>QMMT01000241.1 GCA_003647385.1 Deltaproteobacteria bacterium | reverse complement strand
CCAAGAACGCTATCACAAGTCATTCTTCGCCATTAAAGTGTAATATATATAGATCACATTTTGGCGATTGGTATTTTTAGTCCTATAAGTTATAGTAGCAAACTGTAAACTAAAATGAGTTTCAATAAGAAAACAAGGGACGAATTCAATGTATAAAGATTGGGATTTTGACAAAGTTATTGATCGAAGCGGTACAGCATCCATGAAATGGGAGCCATCTGTCTTATCCGCAATATTCGGAAAAGGAAAAGAGAACCTGTTGCCCTTATGGGTTGCAGATATGGATTTTGAATGTCCGACAGCCGTAAGAAAAGCCATGGAGAAAAGGCTGGAACACCAGATTTACGGATACAGCTTAATTGATCCCGTTTATTTTAAAGCTCTGATATCCTGGTACAGGCGACGACACCAATGGGAAATTGATGAAAATTGGATTTCAACAACACCAGGAATAGTTCCTGCCATAAATTATATTGTTCAACGATTTTCCAATCCAGGTGACAAGGTCATCATACAAACGCCTGTCTATTATCCGTTTGCCAAAGCCATTAATAATAACGGACGTCAAATTTTGGAAAACCCTTTACAGATCGAAGGTGATCACTACAAAATGAATTTTGTTGATCTGGAAAAAAAGGCCAAAGACCCAAGAGCAAAAATGGTAATACTTTGCAGCCCTCATAATCCGGTTGGCAGAGTCTGGACAAAAGATGAGCTTGAACAATTCGGAGAAATCTGCATTAAAAATAATATTCTTATCATTTCAGATGAAATCCATTGTGATTTGATCATGCCCGGATTTAAACACATATGTTTCCCAACGATATCAGAAGAATTTGCTCAAAATTCCATAACAGGGATTGCTGCCAGTAAGACTTTTAATTTAGCAGGTTTACAACAGTCAAGTATCATTATACCCAATGCAAATATAAAAAGAGAACTTACCAGCCAGATAGAAAATCTGGGATTTGCCAATTCAATTGGCGGCACACTTTTCGGCGCCATTGCGGCTGCAGCTGCATATAATGAAGCTGAAGCCTGGCTGGATGACTTAATTGATTATCTAAATGATAATTTCATCTATTTAAAAACAACCCTTGAATCCCAGTTGCCCGGTGTAAAGGTATATGATCTTCAAGGAACCTATCTTGTTTGGGTTGATTTTTCAAAACTTGAACTGAACAGTCAAAGGATGGTTCAAGTACTGGAAGAAGATGCCAGGATTGCATTGGACCATGGCGACTGGTTTGGTAAAAACGGGACTGGATTTGAACGATTTAACATAGCCTGTCCAAGAGCCATACTGGAAAAAGCTGTTGAATCTGTGATTTCATCCATAAAAAAGGCCATATGAGATATTATAACCCGGATTTGAAAAATTATTTTATAAAAGGAGAATGACAAAATGGATCTTCACCAAAATGATATTCTGACAAAGGTTTTACGGTATAATCTGATCAGGAACGGGAGAATGATTTATATTGATGTACATCAGAAAATTCAAGGAAACCTGGCAGGCAATTTTATTGCAGTACCGAATCTGGTCAATATTGTGGCAAAACCCGAACATCAGGGAGCAGGTGAGGATGAAAAAAATGCCTTGGAAGACTGCTTAAAGAAAATTAAAGGCCTGAACCTGGAAGATCTTTTCCCTGCAGCCAGTCCTTTGACCCCGCCTCCCAAAGAAGACTAAAATTTTAAAGCCTGTTGCAATATTATTGCAACAGGCTTTGGTATGTTTTATTCCGGGAACTAATATTTTTCTTTTTTACCCATTGTCATACCTATATCCAGGGCTTTTTTATTCATCTCCATAAAACCGTCCGGGATGGTGGTTTCAAGGACTTTGAGGATGGATTCAGGTTTGATAAGCCCGGATACACCAATCAGGGCTCCCAGCATGCAGATATTAAATACAATGGGTTTGCCGATTTCCTTCATCACGGTGTCATACATGGGAAGTGCGATATGCTTGGCATCCACCTTTTTTTCAATGGTGACATATTTTGAATCCACTAGAAGCAATCCGCCGGGTCTGATAATCGAAGAAAATTTATTATAGCTTTCCTGAGTCAGGCTGACCAGAATATTGGGCTGGATAACTTTTGGAAAAAAGATTTCAGAATCATCAATAATGATATCACTTCTGGTAGCCCCCCCCCTTGCTGCCGCCCCATAGCTCTGGGACTGGATGGCACTTTTGTTTTCAAAAATCGCTGCAGCCTTGGCAAGGATGATGGCGGCCGTTATAACCCCTTGTCCTCCTGAACCTGAAAAAACTATTCTTGACCGTTCCATTATGCTTTTCCTTTCATTGCTGTTTTGATAATTTCATCATATGCCTCACAGTATTCAGGAATGTCCGTGTTCTCCACAAAAATTCCTCTCTGGATCAAATTGGGATTCTTTTCCAGTTTTTTAGATCCGATTTTTACGGTATTGGTTTTATAGCCTTCCATCATCTGGGCAGCATCCCCTTCCTTGTTTTTTCTTCCGTAATAGGTCGGACATTGTGTCAGGATTTCTACAACGGAAAATCCCTTATGGGAAATCCCTTTTTTGATGAGGTCTTTACATTCATTGGCATGGAATACGGTTGATCTGGCAACAAAGGTAGCTCCGGCACTTTTGGCCAGTTCAACCACATCAAAATTTCTGTCAATGGTTGAATAAGGCGCAGTGGTTGCCAATTTGCCACTGCCGGATAAAGGAGAGAACTGCCCGCCGGTCATGCCGTAAATCCGGTTGTTCATGACAATGGCGGTAATATCAATATTTCTTCTGGCTGCATGGATAAAATGATTGCCACCAATGGCAAGGGCATCACCATCACCCATGGGAACAATGGCCGTTAGACTGGGTTTGGAAAGCTTAACCCCTGTTGCAAATGAAAGGGCTCTGCCGTGGATGGTATGAAGAGAATGAAAATCAACATATCCTGAAATCCTGGATGAACACCCGATCCCGGATGTTATTACGATTTCATTTTTATCAAGGCCCAGCTCATGAACCGCACGCAGCAAAGATCCCAGAACGATTCCATGGCCGCAGCCGGGGCACCAGAGATGGGGAAAAAATCGTGCACGAATATAATCTTTAAAATTAAATGCTTCTTTTGTCTTTGTCATGTTACACCCCCCTGCCCTGAATCATTCTTAAAAGGGTTTTGATGTCGGTTGGTGAGATTAATTCTCCGTCAATCCTGTTGGCAAGAAAAACATTATTCGGGTTGTCAACGGCGTTTTTAACCTGTGTGACGATCTGCCCCATGTTCATTTCAACCACAATAATAGATTTGGCACCTGCACATTTTTCTCTGATCATCTCCGCAGGAAAGGGCCAGAGGGTCTGTAGTTCGAGAACCCCAATTTTTATGCCCCGTGATCGCCTGTTTCTTGCCAGGTGAATGGCGGATCTGGCTGATGATCCATAGGAAATCAGGATATATTCGGCATCATCCATCCAGTATTCTTTATACATGTTGATCTCATTGACATTATTTTCTATCTTATCCACAAGATGCCGCAAAAGTCCGCTGACAATTTTGGGGTTGTTATTGGGAAATCCCCACATGTCGTGGAAAAGTCCTGTGACATTGTACCGGTGTTCAGCACCAAAATCTGACATGGGAAGTCTGCCGTCTTCTCGTGGCAGATAGGGGTGATAATCAACCCCTTTTTTAACAGAAGTTCTAAGACGTTCAACTACGGGCAGTTCTCCCGGTTCGGGAATCACAAGTTTTTCGCGCATATGTCCAATGACCTCATCCAGCAGGATAACGACAGGGGTTCGATAAGTTTCAGCCATGTTAAAGGCTTCTACTGTTATTTTGAATACATCCTGATGATTGGAGGCGGTCAAAGCAATGATCGCATGATCTCCGTGAGTCCCCCATCTAACCTGGTTAACATCTCCCTGGCTGACGTGGGTGGGGTTGCCTGTTGAAGGCCCCCCGCGCTGTACATTGGTAATGACACAGGGAATTTCAGCCATACATGCATAGCCTAGGGCTTCCTGTTTAAGGGAAAACCCCGGGCCGGATGTGGCGGTCATTACCTTATTTCCTGTGAGCGAGGCACCAATGATGGCACCCATTGACGCAATCTCATCTTCCATCTGGATGAATTTTTTCCCATTTTGGGGCAGGCGCTGTGCCAGATGTTCCATTATTTCAGTGGACGGAGTGATCGGGTATCCAGCAAAAAAATCTATCCCTGCATAGATAGCGCCTTCCACACAGGCTTCATTCCCCTGGATAAACCTGATATTATTTTTGTTTTTCATGTTCCCTTCCTGGCTCTTCTATGATTTGTATTGCTAAATCCGGGCATCGAAGTTCGCAGAGTTTGCATGCGATGCAATCTTCAGGCCTTACAGCTTCTACTTTCCCAAGGTTGTCAAATTCAAGTACGTTTTTGGGACAAAAGTGAATGCAGATACCACACCCTTTACACCATTCTTTGTCGATTAAATGTTTGATAGTTTTGCCTTTTCCCATAATATCCTCTTAATAGATAATAACGCTGTAAATTAAGGCCTTTCATTAAGTGATTTAAATTCAGTTGTCAAGGATAACCCTTCATTAAAATGAATCTTATCAATTCTTTTTTATTTTGAAAAAAAATGCAAGAAAAAAAATAAGTTATCAGAAAATAGTTAAGCTTTATTTTAATTTTGCTGCTCCATCGAAAAGATGATTG
>QMMT01000240.1 GCA_003647385.1 Deltaproteobacteria bacterium | reverse complement strand
TCCTTTTGAAACCGTTTGAATAAAATGGAACGACAGGTATTCTGATAGGGTGACAAGGCAAGGATGCATTTTAAGATATCTCCGGGCGGAAGAATTCCAAGCTCATCTCTTAATCTGCCGGTACTCCCGCCGGAATCCACCATGGAGACGATGGCAGTTGTCTGGATATCTTCTAAATCCCTTAAGCCTGATAATAAGATAAATTGACCACTTCCACCACCGATGGTAACAATTTTTTTCTCTTGTGTTTCCATAGTTCTCCTTATTTGAAAGTCACGCTGAATCTACTTATGACAAAAAAATATCAATTTTTATTTTAAGAAGCGTATAGCAAACAAAATAACAAATGTAAAAATATTATTGTGATATCAGCATTTGGGCAACCGTCTCTTTTATCCTGTCGGTTTTATCATGGCCTTGCCGAAATGCGATTTCTATCTGGGCCATTTGTTGATAAAAGGGGGTTCTGTCAAATTTTACGTACGACTTGTCATCAAACAGTCCTGCATCACAACCCCTGCTCATGACCGGGCTTAAGCCGGGCCTGCTGAGTTCATGGGGCAGCCCGTGAAGTCTGCAGATCATCGGCCGAAAGGGATATAGAAGACATCGGCCGTTCTCATTGACAGGGCAGAAAATTTTCAGGCTTTTTACGTCAGGCGTTTTAGCAAATGTTTTCTCACAATAGTTCTTTGCCCGGGTTAAAATTTTTTCTTTGCCGGCTTGATCGAGTGCATTGAAACCATGAGTTAAATAGGCTTTTTCAATATAAGTATAGTGGAAAAATAGGGATTTACAGCAATTATCTTTGCACCCGCTGCATTTGAATGGATAGCGTGCAGCGATTTTGTTCCAGGTTTTATCCATAGCTTTGTAAAGGGCTGCAAGGGATTTAAAGGTTTGTGGTATCATGGCAGTTAAAATTAGACTAAAGATTTTGGTAAAAATAATTTTGAATAAAGCGCTAAAGCATACCGGTCTGTCATACTGGCAATCAGATCACAAACAGATCGTTTAAGGGGAGTCTTTGAAGGATCCCAGGGTGCCATCTCCATTTTTTCAAGTTCTCCCTGAAGGGTGTCAGGATCTTTTAATAAATAATTATAAAGACCAATGATCACTTTTTTTGCCTTTACAAACTCATTATGAACGGCCGGCGAACGATACACTTTATCATATAAAAACTTTCTTAATATGATCATGGCATGAAAGGTATCCTTGCCCATATCAAGGATGAATTTACCATTTTGAGGCCCACTGTTATATACCAATTGCTCAATCATGGTGCTGGCTCTCCGGGAGTGTGTTTTTCCCAGTTTTTTAATACAGATGTCGGGAATATCTGTTGAAGAGACAACCTTGCCCCTTAATGCATCATCGAGGTCATGGTTTAAATAGGCAATGATATCCGCCACTCTGACGATTCTTCCTTCGACTGTTATGGCGGTCTCTCCGGGCGTTGTCGGAATGATATTGCCAAATCCTTTGGAATGTTTAAGAATGCCATCTCTGACTTCCCGTGTCAGGTTAAGGCCTTTGCCTCTGTTTTCAAGGGAATCCACTACTCTTAAACTTTGATCAGAATGTGAGAAATGAGAAGAATAGACCTCGATCAGAGCAGTTTCACCACCATGACCGAAGGGTGTATGGCCCAGATCATGGCCCAGTGCAATGGCCTCGGCAAGATCTTCGTTCAGGCGCATGGCTCTTGCGATATTTCTTGCAATTTCGGCCACTTCAAGTGTGTGGGTAAGCCGGGTCCGATAATGATCTCCTAAAGGGGAGAGGAAAACCTGTGTTTTATATTTCAAGCGTCGAAAGGAATTTGAATAGACGATTGAGTCCCTGTCAAGCTGGTAAGGCGTTCTGATATTACAGATATTTTCTGCTTCATTCCGCCTTTTGGCAGAGGCGCTTAAGGTGCCGTATTCGGAAAGAAAGCTTTTTTCCCTGGTTTGAAATTCTTCTCGAATACAAAGATTTTTTTCAAAAGGGTTTAGCGGTTTATGTATTTTTTTTCGGGCTGTCATAAATTCATATTGAATAATTTTTAAGATCTCAATAAAGTATGCTTTATATACAAAAGTCAGGTTAAAGACTTTTTGAAAATATATTTGCGCATATGGGACTGGCTTTGTAAAGCCTTATTTCATTTTAGGAGGCATGATTTAAATTGGAGTATGATCATTATATGGGGCTGGCATTGGAACAGGCTCAAAAAGCATTTGACATGGGTGAGTTCCCGGTTGGGTGTGTGATTGTTCAGAATGAAAAGGTGATTGCAAGCGGTGCAAGAAAAGGAACGACTTCGGGGAAACCTTTTTTTAGTGAAATTGATCATGCTGAAATCAGGGCATTGAAATATCTTGAAAGGACTGATATTCAATTTGAACCGGATAAATCGATCCTCTTTTGTACCATGGAACCCTGCCTGATGTGTTTTGGAGCTATTATTCTTTCTGGCATAAAAAAAATAGTATATGCCTATGAAGATCCCATGGGAGGAGGAACAACATGTGATTTAAAAAAAATGCCCCTTTTGTATCAAAAAAGTAAAATTGATGTTGTCTCCGGGGTATTGCGCCAGAAAAGCCTTGATCTTTTCTATAATTTTTTTAATAAAGAGACTAACTTGTATTGGAAAAACAGCTATTTGGAAATATATACCCTTGATCAAAAAAAGAGAGGGTTTCAAAATAAATAATGCTTGCATTTTTTTGTGCAAGCCATTATAATCGCTGGGTTATACTTGTTCTATCAAAAATAAATATTAGAATCGTGTGGTGCAGGAGGTGCGAAAATAGCTAAGAGAGGAAGACAGGATCAGACAAGTGTGAATAAGGGGATCAGAGCCAGCCAGGTTAGGGTTGTCGGCTCTGATGGTGAGCAGATAGGAATTATGCCTATTGAAGAGGCTTTGGGTATTGCCGGTGGAGAAGACCTTGATTTGGTCGAAGTTTCACCGGATGCAAAACCACCTGTCTGCAAGATAATGGATTATGGAAAATACAAGTACGAGTTGACCAAACAAAAGCAGGGAGCCAAAAAAAGACAAAAAGGTTTTCAGATTAAGGAAATAAAGGTACGGCCGAAAACAGGTGACCATGATCTTGAAACCAAGGTCAGGCATATGGAAAAGTTTATCGGTAAAAGAGATAAGGTTAAGGTTACATTGGTTTTCAGAGGAAGGGAATTCAAGCTAAAAGAGCAGGCCAATGCGGTTTTGGAGAAAATAGTTTCCATGACTGAAGCGTTTGCGACAGTAGAGCAGCCCCCCAAGTTTGAAGGTCGCTTTATTACAATGCTTTTGGGACCTAAATTATAAAACATATTTCATAAATCAGCAAAACTGCTTTTTAAAATACATAGTAAATGTATGGTGGTATATTGTGCTTTTTTAAACTCTATATCACCATCTTTTTTTTAGAAATTGTAATACAGGAGAAGATAAAATGCCTAAGATTAAAACGTGTAGAGCGGCTGCCAAACGGTTTAAAAAAACAGGATCAGGGAAATTTAAATTCAGAAAATCCCACGCCAGTCATATATTAACCAAGAAAAGTACAAAAAGAAAAAGATCTTTTAGATTAGATCAGATAGTTGATCAGTCCAATTTGAAGGCAGTTAAGCGGATGTTACCCAATGGGTAGCCTCCCATTAATATGATATTGATTTAGAAGAATACAATAAAGAAGTTAAGGAGTTTGACACAATGAGAGTCAAAAGAGGGTTTAAAGCAAGAAGACGCAGAAATAAAGTTCTTAAGCTTGCAAAAGGGTTTAGAGGCGGAAGAAGTAAATTATACCGCACAGCAGCAGATGCTGTTGATAAAGCGTTGATGTATGCATATAGAGATAGAAGAGCGCGTAAAAGAGATTTTAGAAAACTTTGGATCGTAAGAATTAATGCAGCAGCCAGGATGAATAACCTGTCATACAGTAAATTTATAAATGGTCTAAAATTAGTCGGCAGTCAATTGGATCGTAAGGTATTGGCGGATCTTGCAATTTCTGATCCGGCTGCTTTTTCCCAGTTGGCATCACTTGCCAGTGCAAAAGTTTAACTAAAGATTAAACTTGGGGGTATTTTGCAGAACAGTATAGTCGATATTGAGAAAGAAGCCTTGGAAAGCATAGAACAGGCCCATGATTCAGATCAGCTTGAACAGCTTTCAATTAAATATATTGGCAGAAAAGGTGTGCTCACTAAATTTTTGAGAAACATTTCTTCTCTCCCTGTGGAGGAGCGGCCCAGTGCAGGGAAAAATGCAAATATTCTAAAAGGAAAACTTGAGATTGTCTTTAAAGAAGCCTTTTTAAAATTTGAGACGTCCGATGATAAGGACTTTACAGGTATCGATGTAACCCTTCCGGGCAGACCAGCCCTTAAAGGTTCTCTTCATCCGATTACCCAGGTGGCCCAGGAGATTAGTGATATTTTTTTAAGACTTGGGTTTGATATTGCAGAAAGTCCGGAAGTTGAAACCGATTATTATAATTTTGAAGCCTTAAATATCCCTAAATATCATCCTGCAAGAGATATGCAGGATACATTTTATGTATCGGAAAATATTGTTTTACGAACGCACACGTCTCCGTCGCAGCCCCGGGTGATGGAAAAAACCGAGCCGCCGGTGAGGATTATTTCACCGGGAAAGGTTTTCAGATGTGATTCCGACATCACGCATACACCTATGTTTTATC
>QMMT01000239.1 GCA_003647385.1 Deltaproteobacteria bacterium | reverse complement strand
TTTTCCATTCTTCCCACCTATGCAAGCCTGTTGCTCCCGGGCAGCCAGTATTTCATCGTCATAAGAGTTTTGCGGGTGCTCCGGGTGTTCAGGGTATTTAAGCTGGTACAGTATATGGGCGAGGCCTCAACATTGACCAGGGCACTTAAGGCAAGTCGCCGGAAGATAATTATATTTTTAATGACCATTATGACGCTGGTGATTATTTTCGGCTCACTCATGTACGTGATTGAAGGAGTAAAAAACGGATTTACCAGTATTCCCAGAAGTATTTACTGGGCGATTGTGACCATGACAACGGTTGGATATGGGGATATTTCACCAAAGACAAATATGGGGCAGGTTCTGGCATCCATCATCATGATATTAGGGTATGCTATTATTGCTGTGCCCACGGGTATTGTAACCTCTGAGTTGAGTCGTGCCGGACAAAAGGAGGTTACCACCCAGGCCTGTCCGGAATGTATGGCCCATGGTCATGATGTTGATGCGGTTTTCTGTAAGTTCTGTTCAGCCCGACTGAATTCAGATATGAGTTGAAATACTTTATAATCATATGACCCGGATCCTTCCCATACAACAGCATATTCCTGACATCCTGACTGCCCTTGAGACTTCAAGACGTGCGGTGGTTCAGGCTCCACCAGGCGCCGGTAAAACCACCCGGGTTCCTTTAGCCCTTTTGGATGCACCCTGGCTTACCAATAAAAAAATTATTCTGCTGGAACCAAGACGTCTGGCAGCCATATCCTGTGCAACCCATATGGCAGATCTTCTTAAAGAAAAGGTCGGGCAGACCATTGGGTATCAGATCCGGCTGGACAGGAAGATCGGTCCGAATACACGGATAGAAGTGATCACTGAAGGCATATTTACCCGGAAAATACAGACGGATCCATCCCTGGAAGATGTCGGAGTTGTGATATTTGATGAATTCCATGAACGGAACATTCATAGCGATCTCGGGCTCGCCCTCTGCCTGGAAACGGTTGAAGTGCTGCGCCCTGATTTATGCATTCTTGTCATGTCTGCCACAATGGATGCCTCTGCTGTATCAAAGCTAATGAATAATGCACCGATTATTATTTCAAAAGGTAAAAGCTTTGTTGTGGAAACAATTTATGTTCCCCCGCAAGACAGGCAAAAAAGAGTTGTCCCCATTGAAATGGTCTGCGCCCGAGCCATAAAAAAAGCCGTTTCAGAAACCAATGGAGATATGCTGGTCTTTCTTCCCGGCGTAAAGGAAATTAAAACCTTATATTTACTTCTTGAAAATGACCTTGACCCATCCCTCCATATTTTTCCTTTGTATGGGAATCTATCTTTAAAAGATCAATCTAAAGCCTTTCTTCCCTCGAGAAAGGGAGAAAGAAAAATCGTGATAGCCACATCCATTGCTGAGACCTCCATCACCATTGAAGGGGTGAAAGTTGTCATTGATTCAGGTCTCATGCGGGTACCTTGCTTTTCTTCTCAAACAGGAATGACCCGTCTTGAAACTCTCCGGGTTTCAAAAGCATCGGCTGACCAGAGAAGGGGGCGGTCAGGCCGGACAGGTCCTGGAAAGTGTTACAGAATATGGTCTGAATATGACCAGCAATTACTCAAAGCCCATACAAAGCCTGAAATTTTGAGTGTTGATTTAACCCCTGTTGTTCTGGAACTGGCAGCCTGGGGAGTTTCAGATCCCGGACAATTAAAATGGCTTGATCCACCAGATAAAAAATCCTTTGAACAGGCAAAAAATCTTCTTAAAACGATAGGCGCCCTTGATGAACAGGACCGTATTACGTTCCATGGCAAAAAAATGGTATCTGCCGGCCTGCATCCCAGGCTTGCCCATATGGTCATCAAAGCAGATGAAAAAGGTCATGGCCTTTTAGCGTGCAGGATTGCAGCCTTTCTCAATGAACGCGATTTTGTGCGATTTAATAAAAAGGCGGTTGATCCTGATATCCGACTTCGTATTGAAATTATTGAGGCGTTTGCCACCCATAAAAAAATATGGCAAAAAGAATTCCAGGTAAATAAAGGGATACTTCACAGAATTATCCAAACTGAGGAAAAGATTGCAAAAAATTTCAACATAAAGCCGACAAAAACGGACATTGAAAAAACAGGTTCCCTGCTGGCCCAGGCATATCCGGACAGGATTGCAAAAAAAAAGAACAACAAGAACAATACATTTTTAATGGCCACTGGAAAAGGAGCATTTTTTACCGGAATAAACAGCGTCTCCTTAAACGAATATATTGTTGCCGTCCATCTGGATGGCAATCTGCAAAATGCAAAGATTTTTCTTGCCGTACCATATTCAAAAAAGAATTTTGAGCAAGATTTTTGTGATTGTTTTAAAATCGTGCAGACTTGTTTTTGGGATAAAAATGCGGGTAGAGTCCATGCAAAAGAAGAGACAATCTTTGAAAACCTTGTGATCCGGCAGAAGTCCATATCAGATATTGACCCGGAAATGGCCTGTGATATCCTGATTAGAGAAATTCGGAAAAAAGGACTTTCCTCATTTCCCTGGCCCAAAAGATTGAAAAGTCTGAAAGAGCGTGCAATTTTCCTTAAAAGTACAGGCAGGTTCTCAGATCTGCCCAATCTATCAGATAAGATCCTTGAACAAAAGTTGACCATTTGGTTGAAACCTTTTCTGGCAGGTGTGTTCTCATTAAAACAGCTTGGGGAAGTCGATTTTAAAGCCGCTTTTTTATCACTGCTGACCTGGAAGCACCAGCAGATTATAGAGAAAAATGCGCCAACCTATATCAAAGTTCCCAGCGGCTCTAAAAAACCATTAAAATACAGCAATGAACAGGGCCTTCTTGAGTCACCCGTTCTTGAAGTCCGATTGCAGGAAATGTTCGGGCTGACTTCAACTCCTAAAATTGCAGGCCTTAGTGTCCCGGTTACACTGCATCTTCTGTCACCGGCCGGCCGACCGGTTCAGATAACCAGGGATCTGGCAAGTTTTTGGAAAAACACCTACAAAAATGTGAAAAAAGATCTGATGGGCCGGTATCCAAAACATTTCTGGCCCGATGATCCCCTTGGTGCTCAGCCAACAAATCGGGTAAAATCAAAGAATCGTTGATTAAAAAAGGCGATCAAGCGAAGCGTATTTTTTTAGAAAATACAATCCCGGTAAAACTAAAAATGAAATAGAATTTGAGCATTCAGTCATAACGCATCTGAAGAAAAAACGCTTTACGCTTGTAGCCGGGTTGATCCATACAAAAGATGGAAAAACGTTTGTGAATCGGAATAAGGGTATAGACTACTGTTATGCCATTTTTGATATCCTTCCCGGCAAAGACAAGTACAGCTGGATTAATCCGGACTGCCGCAAAAGTGATTTAAAAAACGCCGGGAGTGTCCTTGCAAAATGCCATAACCGGATTGTTTGATTTTGACTGGTCAAAGGTGGATGTCCGTTGTTTTGATGTTGCCCTTGCTATCACTTATTTTTGTGCAATCTGGGAAGGAAACCAAAATGGGAATAGGGACGGCAGCCTTGACATGGAAAAAGCCTCTATCTTCTTTAAAGCTTATCAGAAAGCCTTTACCACTGAACCCGGTCCTTTGAATGGCCTGGAACTTAAATATCTGCCACACATGATTAAAGCCGCTAATATCTATGTCATCAACTGGGTCATTCAGGATTTTTATAACAGGGAATTAATTATAGATCCTTGCATCCACATAAAATATTTGCAACATTATAGCCGGTTTTTGACCTGGCTTGAAAAAAAGTGCAACTTTAACGGGCTGGGAAAACTATTTTTATAAATCAAACCCCCGCTGCAATTCAAAATAGTAATGCAAACAGACCGAAGGTGCAACCTTCGGTCTGTTTGCATTAAATAGTGGGGATTTAAGACTTGAACCACCAGCGTTCAACGTTCTTGTGTCCATCCATTTCCATATGGGCTGAGATAGGACCATGGTCCAGTTTTTTGGAATGGGCCTCAACAATCTGATTAAACATGGGAACCACTGTTCCGCTATTGTCCTTGCAGATTTCCTGCATCTCAGCATAAAGTTGCATGCGTTTATTGCTATCCAACTCTGCCCGGGCTTCTATAAGCAGTTGATTGAACTTATCATGGCTCCAATGAGTATCATTCCAGGGAGCACCGGCTGCATAAGCAACAGAAAACATCATATCCTCTACAGGACGCCCGGACCAATAGCACATACACCATTCTTTTTTCGTCCAGACATTGTTCCAGTATCCATCGCTGGGTTCCCGGACGACATTGATCTTAATACCGGCTTTTTTAGCGCTTTCCTGGTAAAGTACTGCTGCATCCACAGCACCGGAAAAGGCTGCATCCGAGGCATGGAGATTAAAGGTGTGGTCCAGCATACCTGCCTTTTTCATGTAAAATTTTGCCTTGTCAGGATCATAGGTGCGCTGTTCAAGGTTGGCGGCCTGGTAACGGTTCACCGAAGAAATAGGATGATCATTGCCTACTTCCCCATACCCCTTGAGAATCGTTTTAACCATTTCTTCACGGTTAACAGCAAGTTTTAATGCCATCCGGACATTGTTGTCTGTATATGACTTATTGTCCACCAGCATGGGAACTGTATAATGCATGGTCCCGGTGACAGCAGTCACATTGATGCCGGGCATTCTTTTCAACAGGTGCACGGTTTTGACATCAGCCCGGTCTATGACATCAACTCGTCCGGTTTTTAAGGC
>QMMT01000238.1 GCA_003647385.1 Deltaproteobacteria bacterium | reverse complement strand
TCCTATGGTAGCTCAAATCAACTCTTGCCCAACCGCAGCAGGTAATATATGCTTTTTCAAATGACACAATTCAATACTTTAATAGGGCGTTTGCCACATGGGAAAAATTAAGTTTGTTCTAAATTTTATTATTGTGATGCTTTGTTGTTTTGTATTTTCATGGCCTTGCCAGGCAAGGCCTGATGCAAGCATTAAATTTACCACCATAAGAAAAGAAAACCCCAGGGGTGGCAAGGAATCTCTTGTTCTGCCCTATGTGTTTCCAACGGACTCCATGGGCACTGTAGGAGGTATCGGCGGTATGATCAAGGGGTATGGGCAAAAACAGCTGCTTGTCGGCGCAACTGCATTTGGAAGTTCTGACGAGGCAGCAGGTCTCATTGCCGGTCTTTGGGATTTTAAATTGCCCTGGTTTAATCGGCTTTTTTTTTCCGCCATGGGGTCCGTTGGTGACTATCCCAGGCAACGAGCCTATACACAAATTAACAGATCCGGCAGTGAAAGCGAGGCCGGCGGTAATGATTCCCATGAAAATGACTATATTGAGGACCCTGGCCAGGATAATTGGTTTGAATTCAAATTCGAGTATGTCCTTCCAATGGGCAGCATGCGGATCAAAAGCATTGCAGAATATCATCTGACAGACGGACTTCTCACATCGGGTGCCACAGGCGGAGATTTCTGGAATCCCCTTGAAACAGGGGTCACTGTTGTGATGATAAAACAATTCAACAGGTTTCAGGACTATGAGGTTGCAACAGGTACGGTGGAAGGCACCATCCATCCCATTGAATTTGCCATCCTTTACAATAATACAGATTTTGTCACAAATCCTTCAAAGGGAAGTTCCCAGTATTTTGGCATTACCCACGATAACGGCTGGCTTGATTCAGAAGAAAAATGGACCTTTATTGAGTTTGAGGCCAGTAAATATTTCAGCCTGGGAGAAAGTGATCTTGCACGCCAGCGGGTGGTGGCATTGAACTTCTGGACAGGTGATTCTCCAACCTATGAGATAAACACCAGCAGCAGTGGGCAAAGTTATGTTACAGACAGTCCACCTTTTTTGGAGGGTGCAAGGCTTGGTGGGTTTTACAGGATGCGCGCTTATCCCAATAACCGGTTCAACGACAGGAGCGTTGTCTACACCAGTGCCGAATATCGTTACACCCCTAAATGGAACCCTATTGCAGATATTTCATGGCTGAAATTTTTAAAGATGGACTGGTTTCAGGTGGTGGGGTTTGTTGAAGGGGGCAGGGTGGCCAATGAGTACAGCGTTTCAAAACTTTTTTCAGACTGGAAAGTGGATGCCGGTATCGGGCTTCGTGCCATGTTGGCAGGCGGTGTTGTACGGTTGGATGTGGCAGGAGGAGAAGAGGGTATGACCACCTGGGTCATGTTTAATCAACCTTTTTAAGAGGAGAAAACAAAAAAAACAATCTGGAGAACACCTATATTTACCCTACCAAAGTACGGTATTTAAGTTAAAAATTTGACCACATAAATGAGAAGGTTTCAATAAACCTCTACTAAAAAAAAGGAGAAGATATGGAAAAAATTCTTAAATCTGTAGCCCTATGTTCCGTTTTTGTATTGCTTGCCTGTTCTGCCGCTCTTGGCGAAGAACCCGGCACCGATATTGCTTTAGATGAAGTGCTGACATTTAACAGCGAGTACATGCTCAGCGGTGATGAACTCCTCCTGGCAAGTGCTACAGAAACACCTGCCGACGGTGACCAGGAAATCAGCTCATCAGCATCCAAAGACAAGAAACCTACCCAGGCAGAAATTGCCGAGGCGATCAACAATCCCCTTTCATCGTTGTGGCTGCTTTTTACACAAAACGATACCAAGTGGTACGGGGGAGATGTACTTGACAGGCTGGGCGAGGATGATTTGGTGATGAATACGACCCTTATCCAGCCGGTCATGCCCATGCAGATAACCGAAGACTGGAAGGTTATTTTTCGGCCGGTTATCCCGATCAACAGCTTTGATACCCTTGACGGGTTGCATGTCAACCCTCCCGGCGGCGGTGAAGGGTCCAGTTTTGAGGCAGATTTTGACCGAAAGACCGGCCTGGGTGATATCATCCTGTGGACAGCATTTACAAATAAATATACCCCTCCTGATATCTTCGGTTTTGGTCCCACCATTATGATGGATACGGCATCCGACGAAAAACTGGGTACCGGCAAATGGAGTGCAGGCCCCATGGCCCTTGCCTTCCATGTTGGGGACAAGTGGATTTACGGGGTCGTGGCGCAGCACTGGTGGTCCTTCGCCGGTGATGACCATCGCAATGATGTCAACCTGACCGACATTCAGTATGTCCTGCGTTACCGGTTGACTCCTTCAACCAATATCGGATTCGGTCCCAATATTCAGGCAAACTGGGACGCGGACAGCGACAACAGGTGGACGGTACCGATAGGGCTCGGCGGTGATACTTTGGTCAATATTGGTCCATTGCCGGTCAAGATCGGTTTGGAGGCATATTACAATGTTGTCAGGCCGGATAATTTCGGACCTGAATGGCAGATTCGTTTGATGTTTGTTCCTGTAATCGCCGCTCCAAAATGGTCCAAAAAACCGTGGTTCTAACAATAAGGAAAAAAATATGACAATGAATCGGATAAACAGGTAATAGATGGTTTGACAAAGAATGGTATCCAGGCTGGTGAAATAAGTTATCCGCTATATTAAATCTTTGTGCTATAGATAGAGATTAAATATATAGCGCAAAGATTTAATTGGAGAAATTTATGAAAATAAAATTACTATTAATTTCAATGATGTTCTTTCTGGTATTCAGCTTTTCTTCTGAGGCTGTTGCTCAAACGGCACATAAAAAACCAAAACTTGTCGTTCAGATCACCATTGATCAGATGCGTGGTGATTTCCCCATGCGATACAAAGATCGATTGGGAGAAGGCGGATTTCGATATTTAATGGAAAAAGGCACTCAGTATATTAATGCTAATTATCAGCATGCTGATACAGAGACGCCCATTGGCCATGCGGCACTGTTTACAGGGACATATCCTGCGCACAACGGTATCGTTGCCGGCAACTGGTATGATAAAGATAAAGGAAAGATTATTTATAATTGTGAGGATGACCGCTACCCTGTGATCGGCAAAAAACTGGTGGAGGGAAAAGGAAGGGCCCCCACTAATTTATTGTCTTCTACAATTGGTGACGAGTTGGTTATCTCCAATAACAACCAGTCTAAAGTGTTCAGTGTATCGATAAAAGATCGAGGCGCGATTCTTCCCGCAGGCCATACCGGAAAAGCTTTCTGGTATTCTTCTGAAACAGGATCTTTTGTCACCAGTACCTATTACTATAAAGATTATCCAGCCTGGGTCAAAAAGTGGACTGGAAAAAAATTGGCCGATAACTATAAAAATAAATCCTGGGAATTGCTGCATGGCGCAGAAACATATGTATTCGGCAAAGATGATGACCGCCCATTTGAAATAGATATATTTGATCTGGGCACAACGTTTCCCCATGAAATGAAAGGCGACTCCGAAAATTTTTATGCGGCGTTGATGGTGACTCCATTTGGGGATGAGTTGACGGCGGATTTTGCTAAGACGTTGATTAAAGCTGAAAAGTTGGGAAAAGGAGAACAAACTGATTTTCTTGCCATCAGTTTTTCTGTTACTGATTATATCGGGCACTTTTTTGGGCCCTCGAGCCTTGAAGCTGAAGATAATGTTTTGCGGGTTGATCGTTTGCTGGCTGATTTGTTTCGGTTTATTGATGATCAGATAGGGCTCGACAAAACACTGATCATTGTTTCTGCAGATCATGGAATGAATGAGGCTCCGGAATATATGCAGAGTTTAGGGTTTGATGTGGGACGTCTGACCGCTGAAACGATTGCAAAGGGTATTGTCAAGAAGGGTCTGGCAGAAAAGCTGGGCGTGCCCGGCCAAGTAATTCGAGTCTATGAACACCCTTATATTTATTTAAATGAAGATGAAATCAGAAAGACAAAATATAGTGTAGCCCAAATTGAAGCAGCAGTAGCAAAAGAAGTTGTTAAGATCCCAGGCATTATAGGAGCCGTGACCAGGACTGATTTGATGAGAGGATCATTTTCCCCGACAGTGGTAAATAAAAAAATTCTCAACAACTTTCATCCCAAACGTTCCGGCAATATCCATGTGATCGCTGACCAGTTTTGGTATTTCTATTATGAGATGGAACCTAAGGCCAGTAAGATTGCCGCAACCCATGGATCGCCCTGGAAATATGACACTTATGTACCCATCTTCTTTGCGGGCAATGGTGTTCCGGCCCAGCGCATTGCGCGGCCTGTCACCCCCTATGACATTGCTATAACTATTGCGAATATTTTAGAAGTAAAGCCCCCGTCAGGTTCCGTGGGCGTACCCCTGGTCGAGGTGATCCCGAATTGGTGAAATAAAATGCTGCTATATTTATAATTGTGAGGATTTAAAAAAATGATATCCTTTTAACAAAAAAAATGATTTCATCTCATGATAATACAAACCCGATTTTATAATGAAAGTAAAGAATTGAATCGATACCTGATTGCTATAATGATTGGCGCAATTTTATTGCTCAGCAGTTGTACAAACATGGGTCCCAAAACAGTCACCCGTGATCGATTCCAGTATAATACTGCCATATCCGATTCCTGGAAGGAACAGACACTTCTTAATATAGTAAAACTACGCTATGCTGATATGCCGCTTTTTGTGGA
>QMMT01000237.1 GCA_003647385.1 Deltaproteobacteria bacterium | reverse complement strand
GTGCCCAGGCGACCCTGATGACCTCTTTTGTAAAAAATAACCTGAAAGTCAAAACCGTTGCCTTGATCCATGACAAAGGAGACTATGGTAAAGGCCAGATGGAACTTGTCAGAAAAAACTTCGAAAAATTAGGCGGCATTGAAGTAGTTCTTTTTGAAGGGGTAACAACCGGTGCGGTCGACTTTACAGCTATTGTACAGAAAATTAAAAGATCTAAAGCTGAACTCACCATGTGGGGTGGATACACCTCAGATGCTTCCAAACTTATCGGCATGATCAAAAAGAAACGGGTTAAAACGATTTTCTTCGGTGCGGACGGTATCTATGGTGACAGCTTTGTCACCCTGGCCGGCAAATATTCCGATGGTGTTTATGCAACCGGACCCAATGATACGTCCAGCAATCCGCTTTACAAAGAACTGGTAGCCAGGCATCAGAAAAAATACGGTGAAGATCCAGGCGTTTTCTATGTTAATGGTTATGCATGTGTCCAGGCGCTTGCCGCAGCAGCAGAAAAAGCAGGGTCCATCGATTATAAAAAAATGAGAGCTGCCATGTTTGAAGTTAAAATTGATTCTCCTTTAGGACCCATCGGGTTTGATAAGAGAGGCGACGTTATTGGCGCCGGTTTCTCAGTGTATCAAGTTAAGAATGGAAAATATACACAGGTAATTAATCTTACGAGCTGAAATAAAAACAGGAGCATAATAAAAAATATTATGTCTCCTGTTTTTTTAAACCGGAATTTTATTTAAATTTAACAAAGTTCAGGAGATTTAATTTAATTAACATGCGTCTGTTTAATATTATATTGGGCGTGGCAGTCGTCGGGATACTGGGTTTTTTGGGTATCAAAGAAGTGATTGCAGACCCGAGCTATTTTTTTGAACTATTCCTGGGAGGTCTCACAAGGGGCAGCATATATGCCTTGATCGCTCTTGGATATACCATGGTTTACGGTATTATCGAATTGATTAATTTTGCCCATGGTGAAATCTATATGATTGGTGCCATGACCGCCCTTATTGTTGCCAGTGTCCTGGGACTCTGGGGATGGAACTCTGCTGTTATTGTCATCCTTGCCTTTGTTTTTGCCATTGTTTATTCCTGTGCGTATGGATTTACCGTTGAAAAAATTGCTTATAAGCCCTTGAGAACCGCCCCCAGACTTTCCGCCCTTATTTCAGCCATTGGAATGAGCCTTTTTTTACAAAATTATGTCATGCTTGCCCAGTCTCCGGAATATATGCCCTTTGAAAGCCTGATACCTGATTTTGAATTCTGGGAACCCTTTGCCCACATTATTACTTCAGTTGAAATGACCATTATTGTCACCACTGTCATTGTCATGATTCTCCTGGGCATACTCATTAAATTTACCAGAATTGGAAAAGCCATGCGGGCCACAGCCCAGGATCAGGTCATGGCCTCGCTTCTCGGGATCAATGTGAACCGGATTATTTCCACAACCTTTGTTGTGGGATCGGCCACGGCTGCCATCGGGGGGGTTTTAATTGCCTGCCATGTGGGCCAGATAAATTTTTATATTGGATTTCTGGCAGGGCTTAAGGCCTTTATTGCAGCTGTTTTAGGCGGCATCGGCAGTATTCCCGGTGCGGTTTTGGGCAGCATGGTCCTGGGTATCAGTGAAAGCCTTTTTACAGGCTATTTCTGGAGTGAGTATGAAGATGTCTTTGCATTTACTATTCTTGTGATTATTCTGATATTCAGACCATCAGGTATACTTGGCAGAGATGAGACAACTAAGGTTTAACCCCAAAATTTAGAAAGTTGATTATGGTTACAATAAGAGAAATCAAGCAATCCTTTTTTATTGGCTTATGGTTTATGGTGCTGACCTTTCCTATCATGGTCATACGAGTCGATACCATAAAACATATTGTTATTTTCAGATGGAGCAACCTTATGTGGGTTGGCATTTTAGGCTTTTTTGCCTCGCTTGTCTGGAACTATTTTTTACGAAGAAAAGAGGAAAAAAAGAAAACAGATACAGCCGACGATATTCCCATTGTCCACCGGCTGCTGCAGAATCAAAAATTCAAAACACCTTTTTTAATGGCGCTGGCACTCTTTTTTATTGCCTATCCGTTCATTTTTCCCATGTATCATACCAGTATCATGATTTCGGCACTGGTCTATG
This sequence comes from Deltaproteobacteria bacterium, assembly GCA_003647385.1. Classification (GTDB taxonomy): domain Bacteria; phylum Desulfobacterota; class Desulfobacteria; order Desulfobacterales; family Desulfobacteraceae; genus Desulfobacula. The sequence continues at coordinate 2,605 of QMMT01000237.1, read as the reverse complement.
TGATGCTGGGACTTGGGCTGAATATTGTTGTGGGACTGGCAGGACTTCTTGATCTTGGGTATGTTGCTTTTTATGCGGTGGGTGCCTATACCTATGCCCTTCTGAACCTGCATTTCGGGATAAGTTTCTGGCTGGCACTGCCCATTAGTGCCCTTCTGGGTACCATGTTCGGAACGATTCTGGGATACCCTGTTTTAAGGCTCAAAGGAGATTATCTGGCCATTGTTACCCTGGGATTTGGTGAAATTATCAGGATTATCCTTGAAAACTGGGATGAACTGGGCAATGGGCCCCGGGGAATAGGCAATATTCCTGCCCCGTCCTTCTTTGGTCATCAATTTGGACAGCATGATTCCGTTATTTACATTTATTTTATCGTTATTTTTCTGGTGCTGCTAACCATTTTCTTTGTTAACCGGCTTGAAAACTCACGGATTGGAAGGGCATGGATCGCTTTGAGAGATGACGAAATTGCCTGTCAGGCCATGGGAATTGACAAAGTCAAAACAAAACTGACCGCTTTTGCCCTGGGTGCCACCTGGGCCGCTCTGGGTGGTGTTGTTTTTGCGGCAAAAACCTCTTTTATTAACCCCATGTCCTTTACCATCTGGGAATCCATTACCATTCTCTGTGTGGTTGTTATCGGAGGTATGGGATCTGCTATTGGTGTTATTGCCGGTGCCCTTGTGCTGATACTTCTGCCTGAATATTTAAGGGCCGTATCTGAATATAGAATGCTTGTCTTTGGAGCACTCCAGGTCATCGTGATGGTATTTAAACCCGAAGGGCTTATTAAAAGTGTGCGTAAAATATATAAATTTAAAAAAGTAGAAGAATAAATTTATGGAACCTATACTCAATGTGAAAAACCTCACGATGAATTTTGGAGGTCTGAAAGCACTGGATACTGTAAATATTGCAGTTGAAAAAGGACAGATCGCTGCGCTTATCGGCCCCAACGGTGCAGGAAAAACAACATTTTTCAATTGTATTACAGGGATTTATCCTCCCAGTGAAGGCCTCGTGGAAATCACGCCTCCCGGCAAACCGACCCAGAAATTAAATGGCCTGAAAACCAATCACGTAACTGAAAAAGGACTGGCAAGAACCTTCCAGAATATCCGGCTTTTTGAAGGAATGACAGTCCTTGAAAATGTCATGATCGGAAGGCATTGCAGGATGAAATCGGGAATCATTGGCGCCATGCTTCGGCCTTCCAGTCAAAAAAATGAAGAAAAAGAAGCGATTAATGACAGTTATGAGATCCTTGAAAAAATAGGCCTGGACCAATATGTCAATGAAATGGCGGCCAACCTGCCCTATGGTGCCCAGCGGCGTCTTGAGATTGCAAGAGCCCTTGCCACAAACCCGTTTTTACTGCTGTTGGATGAACCTGCTGCAGGGATGAATCCCCAGGAAACAAAGGAACTTGACGAGTTGATTGTCTGGCTGAGAGACAATGAAGATCTGTCTATCCTATTGATTGAGCATGACATGAAACTGGTCATGAGTCTGTCCGACAACATTCATGTGGTGGATTACGGTAAAAAAATTGCCGAAGGCACCCCCGAAGAGGTTAAATCCAATCCGGAAGTAATCAAAGCTTATCTTGGAGACGAGTCTGAAGATGCTTAAATTAAAAGACGTACACACATATTATGGCAATATTCATGCCCTCAAGGGTATTGATCTTGAGGTGACGGAAGGTGAGGTTATTTCCCTGATAGGAGCCAATGGTGCGGGAAAATCAACTACTTTGATGACCACCTGCGGTATTGTTCCTGCCAAACGCGGGAGTATTGTATTCAAAGGACAGGATATCACCCATATGCCTGCGGATAATATTGTTAAACTTGGCATCTGCCAGGTGCCGGAAGGACGACGGATATTTCCCTATCTTACTGTGGATGAAAACCTTGACATGGGGGCTTTCCTCAGAAACGACAAGGACAAAATCAAAGAGGACTTTGAATATGTTTATAGTCTTTTCCCCATTCTTGCGGACCGGAAAAACCAGGCCGGCGGCACCTTGAGCGGTGGGGAACAGCAGATGCTGGCCATCTCACGGGCCCTGATGTCAAGGCCGAAGGTACTACTCTTAGATGAGCCCTCCCTTGGACTCGCACCCATTATTGTTAAACAGATTTTTACTATTATCAAAAAAATCAATGAAGAGCAGAAAACCACTATTTTTATTGTTGAGCAGAATGCAAACCTGGCCCTGAAAGCGGCGGATCGAGGATATGTCATGGAAAACGGTGTGATTACAATGACAGATACCGGTAAAAACCTGCTTTCCAACGAAGATATTAAAAAAGCATACCTGGGCATGTGATACCCTCTTTAGTTACTATCAAAAGCTGTTGAGAGCTTTGTGCTTTCAACAGCTTTTTTTTATTCCATCAATCGGATAATCGTTTCATAAGTTGCCATATCATCCAGCCATTGGTTTGGAACCGCCTCAAGTCCCTGGTAACATCCGAGAATAAACCCAGCGATCATCCCCCTTGCAGATGAATCCCCACCTGCCATTATATTTTCAATCAATGCCTCTTTAAATTTATAATGCCCTGTCCTTGTTTAATTAGGAATCAAACAATAACTT
>QMMT01000236.1 GCA_003647385.1 Deltaproteobacteria bacterium | reverse complement strand
CCCTGGAAGGACAGCCGACCGCAAGGTTGGTCTCAAGGTTGGTCTATGGGGATGCGGGTATTCTCAAAAATTTCCAAATTGTCGATGATACCAAATCAAATCTTGAGCAATTTTTTAGGCGTGGACTTCCTACATTTCGAGCCTCATATATAGGAAAGAGAAAAATCCTGTGGACTATCCCTGTAACTCAGACCCCTAAAAAAATGAAGACGCCTCACATTACTTTTGGTATTGGTCGCTCGTTTTTAATTTGTCATGGCGACAGATGATACCATTAAGTCAACGCCTTGGCATTGCACATTTTTATCAAGAGTAACATCTAAATACATTATTATTACCATTTTGTTTAATGCAGGACTCTTAAACCGTGGTTAATTGTGGAGGGTAAAAAAAATAATGTGCATTGATTAGTGCTGCTCCTCAGCAGCTAAATTCAGCTGTGCACCTTGGTGTGATGATTTTAACATATGGAAAATAGACCAGGTACTAGATGGGGCAATTTCAGAAGCGTTTGGCGAATTGCCAAAAGAATCACCCTGCCTGTGCACGGCAAAAATTACGGTATCTGATTTAGATGCAGTGGTTGGTTTTAAAAACCTCAGCTGGAGCCCTAATAACTTTTACTATGGATAAAAGATAAACGATGTCGGAAAACAGACGCCAATTTCTCAAGGATTCTCGTGTGAACCTTTTTCCTGGTAATCCTGACCGGATTTCTTTGCCTTGAATTCCCATTAATGTATTTTTCTATAAGTTCTTCCAGCAGATATATACTCGAAACGCTTATTTCCGTTATTAAGTCATCTTGATTTGTACTTGAAGCATTAATAGTTTTTAAATAATCACCTTTAACATACTCTGAATGGTGAGACTTAACACCGGCCAGTCTATCAGAAAGTGACAGTTTGTGCTTACATCTTCTCACGGCGTAAGAAATATCCCATTCCTTAGCCATCTTCTTTTTTAGAGGATAATGACCAATAGTTATTGAAATCTGGTATTTATAATTATTCTTTAAAATATAAGCATAATAATAATATCCGTCGGAAGACGAATCACTCTGTTCATTTAAAATCGGTTGCGGCTTACTAAAACTAATATTAATTGGATTTGATAATGACTGTCCGACTTTAAAATGCCCTTGAACGTTGCTTATCACGAGATCAGCAACATCATAAGGTTTGGGTATGGATTGAATTTTGTCTAAGTTTTTGTCCCGATTTTCTATTTCTTGCCTTATCAATATTTGTTCCTTTCTCTGTTTGTTGTTAATGGTATATTCATGAAATGTGCCAGGCATGTTTTTATTTTCGATATTTTAGAAACATATTGATAATAAAGGGAATATATGGGTCTTGCTTAAATAAAAGAGGCTGTAAGGGTAGTCAAAGGAGTGATTATATTTCACCAACATGTCATATTTCGACGGTCATACCCAAGTTTACTATTTTGGATCTTATGTTGCTCAGGATCTGATTCGGGTCTAAGAGAGTGTTTAACTTGAATAATGACGGTAAAATACAGTTGACTTTGTCTATTTAAGTTGCCCCAGAGCACTGTTCAAAATAGCGTTTGATTCTTTTGTTATTGGTGACCCGATTTATAATAAATGGGTGTGGACTACTATCTGTCTGAGCTTGATTTTAAGGATCAAAATTCCCCCGGACTTTCCCTGTTAGACATAGGCTTGGTAAAAAAAATCTGACCCCAATATACGGTAGTTGTCCTGTTCGAAAAAGACGATTCTAATAGATATAGCTCATTGCGTTTGGATGCCTGCACAGACCTCCAAATTAGATTTCATACTAAATTTCTATCAATATCCATCCTTCCATGTAAAATACCTATGATATCAATATGCTTGTCAGACTGAAGATAAAAAACGATGTGTTTCCCTACTGGAAATGAATAATATCCGGGTTTGATTTCAGATCTTTGTTGTCCTATTCCCGGGGTCTCAGCAAGTTGATTAAGTTTATCCTCTATATCTTGAAGATATTTTTCTGCCTGCTTTTCTCTCCAAGTGCCAACTGTATAGATTTCTATTAAATCAGATTTTGCAGCTGGCGTTAGGCGATATTTAGGCATTCTTTGCCTCTTTAATAATATCGGTTACTGACTCCTTAATAAATTTGCCCTGTTCCGATTGCTTTGCACCAATTGCCAAGCGTTTTTTTAATATTTCAAGTTTTATTTGTTGAACAAACTCCTCATTACTTTCCCAGAACCTCAATGCATCTCTTATTACCTCGCTGGCATTGTTGTAATAACCTGATGCTACTCTTTCCTTAACCATGACCTCAAGCTCGGGGGTAAGGGAAATATGCATCTCGCCCCTCCTTTTAAAAATAATAATTCGTTGATATGATAAATCTTTGTAGATAAACCAACCCAAAACAACTATGAATTATAATAGCAGCAATACAAACATTGTCAATCTTTGTATTGAGATCTAAATATTCATTTTCAATCTTCGGATTAAGGTAAGCGGTAATTGGAGAGTTGTTTTTGAATTTAAAGATGGGCACGCATATGTTGTCAACTATGAAGACTATCATTAGAAGAGAGGAATAAAATGGTTTTACAACAACACAACCCTCTGCACCCAGGTGCATTTATCAAAAGAGTTGGCTCGTACATTAAAAGTAAGTCCCGGGTTGGTAAGCCGATTAATCAATGGAAAAACGGATGTTTCACCTGCAATGGCTTTAAAGCTCTCTGTTGTTTTAGGCAGATCGCCCGAAAGCTGGTAACTCATGCAGGATAATTACGATCTTTGGAAAGCACGAAAAAAAGTTGATTTGAATAATTATAGTACCATTGAATTCGCTGTTTGAATTAAAAACTTATAGGTTTAAAAATTCTGCTGCATAACTCCAAATGCAAGTTAAAGATTAGATCAAAAATTTTTACATGTGATGGTCTTAGCTATGGGTCAATTTGTTGACATGATCAACTCTTTTTTGTATATTCCACATTTTTAAGAAGACCATACAATTTTAGATAAGGAAGCTTTGATGACTGATAAAATTAAAAAAACATCTGAGATACCACCGGAGCAGCTCAGTCTAAGCAGCAAATTCCGGTTTGAATGCCATAAAGGTGTTAAATGTTTTACGGATTGCTGCCGGGGAATCAATATTATGCTGACTCCATACGATATTTTAACCATGCGTAAGAAACTTTCGATAACCTCTGAAGCGTTTCTTGCTGAATTTACCACACCGCACCTTCTTGAGAAGGGAGGTCTTCCTGTGGTGACGCTTAAACTTCTGGATGATGAAAGAAAATCATGCCCTTTTGTTGATGACAAGGAAGGATGTGCTATTTATGAGGATCGCCCCACCACCTGCAGGTATTATCCCTTAGGGGTCGGATCTTTAAGTTATTCCGGAGAGACGGGTGAAAAAGATGAATTCTTTTTTACGGTGAAAGAAGCCCATTGCCTGGGCTTTGATGAAAAAAAAGAGTGGACTGTTGCCGAATGGAGGCAGGATCAGGGTGTTGACCTTCGTGATGAAGTCAATGACGGCTGGATGGAGTTGATTGTCAGGAAAAAATCATTGCCGGACAGTATGAAGCTTTCCGAAGAGAGCAAGAGGATGTTTTTTCTGGTCTGCTATAATATTGATAAGTTCAGGGAATTTGTATTCAACAGTACATTCCTTGAAAGATACGATCTCCCAAAAGAAAAAATTGAAGCCATTGAAAAAGATGATATCAAATTATTACAATTCGGGTTTGAATGGCTGAATGCCAGTTTTTTTATGACAGGACAGGAAGCATTTAAAGTAAAAGAAAAAAAGTAAGCAATATCTGATTGATTTTTTGACAGGCCATGCCGGCAAGGCATGGCCTGTTTAATCTTAGTAATTATACCACAGGTCTTCCTGAAATTTCTGACTATTCAGTCGGTGTTCAATATCTACATTAAAAAAAGATCCTATCGGTTCGAAGATTTCAGGGGAGTTGGCCTGGACAAGTTTTGCCGCATCCAAAAGAACCTGAAAGCCTTTTTGGGTCATTTTTCCCAAAGGTCTGCGACAGGGTCCCCCCGGCATTCCCAATAACTGCATCAAGGTTTTTAAAGGAAGCGGATTCCTTGCCCGGCAAGTGACCGCTCCGAACTCAGATTCTTCCTGTGTGGTGACGACAACAAGGTCAAGCAGGGGTTTTAAAGCAGTTTGAATTTTCAGCGCGCCTTCTTTGTCTCCCTGGTTGAGCAGTGTCACCATCTGTGTAAGAAACTTAGGGACAATATTTGACATGACTGAAATTGCTCCACACGCTTTGATCTCAGGATCAACCATAATATCATAAACCAGGGCATCATCCCCGGAAAATATTTTAAAGTCATCCGGGCAGTATTTCCGGGTCAATTTCATATTGTCAAGATTTCCGGTAGCCTCTTTTACACAGGAAATATTTGAAAAGTTCTTCGCCAGGATGGCCAGATCCTGGGGCAGCATCTGGGCACCCGTTCTGCCCGGAATAATATAGGGGATAATAGTTGTATCAGGATATTTTTTTGCAACAACTTCATAATATTCTCTCCTGATTTCAAGAGAGCTTGGGCCATTATAATAGGGGTCCACCAAAAGAAGTGCATCTATCTTTTCTTCGGCGGCATGCCCTGCCGCTTCCAGCGTCTCACTGGTGTTATTGCTGCCAACTCCGGCAATTCGAAGGCATTTATTTTTTGCAAGTTGAGCAACCCGGGCAATCACATGATCATGTTCTTTCCATTTAAAAGTCGGGCTTTCACCGGTTGTT
>QMMT01000235.1 GCA_003647385.1 Deltaproteobacteria bacterium | reverse complement strand
CTCTATATCACCTGGAACAAAGGCGCTGTGATCAAGGCGTGCCCGGGAACCTCGTATTATACTTGCTGTGATTACACCATTCTTCATACGGGTACATTCTGTACCATGGATTGTTCATATTGCATTCTTCAGGCTTATTTTCATCCGCCGGTATTACAATATTTTGCAGGACTTGAAACACTTGGCAGTGTTCTAAAAAAAACATTCACCAAAAATAAAATTTTTCGAATCGGCACTGGAGAATATACAGATTCACTTATCTGGGAGAAAGTCAGCCTGCAACCTAAATTTCTTGTGGAAACATTTGCAAAACAGAATAATTGTCTTTTGGAGCTTAAAACCAAAACAATTAATATAGACTCCTTACTCCCTCTTGATCACAATGGTAAAACCGTTATTGCCTGGTCTTTGAATACACTTGATATTATCCGTTCAGAAGAAAAGGGCACTGCATCTCTTACGGCCCGACTTGAAGCAGCCAGGCGAGCTGAGTCAAAGGGATATAAACTTGCTTTCCATTTTGATCCCCTGGTGATTTATCCGGAATGCGACATTCAATACAAAAAAGTGATACAGCAAATTTTCGAATATGTCTGTCCGGAAAATATTGTATGGATCAGCATTGGTACATTTCGGTTCATGCCTAAATTAAAACAGGTCATTGAAAAACGATTCAAACATTCAACCATCTGTTATGGAGAGTTTATTCTCGGACTTGATAATAAAATGAGATATTTCAAACCGTTGAGGATAAAACTGTACAAACAAATCATTTCATGCATAAAAAATTATGCCCCTGATCTGCTGATCTATTTTTGCATGGAAGACGAAGATGTCTGGGAAAAATGTATGGGGTTTTTCCCTAAAAAAGAAGGAGAGCTTGGAAATATGCTGGATAAAAGTGCGGCAGCACATTGCCGGTTAAACGCTGCACTTTTATAAGCAAAAAGGATTTCATGAAAATTGCTTTAATAGTCAATCCACATTCTGGTGGGAAAAAAGGTGAAAAACTGTTGCCTTTTGTAGAAAAAGAACTTTCATCGCATTCTATTGATTATCATACATACATTTCTCTTTATCATGAACATATCTTAAAAATAACTTCTGAACTAAAATTAAAGCAGTATGATGCTGTTATTGCCCTGGGCGGTGATGGAACTAACTTCCACGTTCTAAATGGGCTTTTGTCTAGTTTTAAGCCCAAAAAAATCCCACCCATTGGTATTATTCCTGTTGGTTCCGGCAATTCTTTTGCCAAAGATTTAAATATACATACGTTTGAGGACGGCATCAGATCAATTGTTGAAAATAATCCCAAATGGATTGATGTCTGCTCTTTTACACAGGCTAAGAAAAAATTTTATTTTGTAAACTTGATTGGGTTGGGGTTTGTTACAGATGTGGCAAAAACAGCGCAAAAATTTAAATATTTTAAGGATTTTTCGTACATTATCGGTGTATTTTACAGGACTATAAACCTTAAATTCCACTACATGGAACTTGAAATTGATGGAAAAATTCTATCAGGAGAAAATTGTTTTGTGGAATTTTGTAATTCACGCTTTACCGGTGGAAATATGCTGATGGCTCCTGATGCCAGAATTGATGATGGTTTCATGGATATTATTATTGCAGGCAAATTTTCCCGAACAAGCCTTTTAACAACCTTGCCCAAAATTTTTAAAGGTACTCATATTAACCATCCATTGGTAAGGCATTTTAGAGCCAGAAAAGCAAAAATAAAAACATGGCCAAATAAGACCTTATTACCGGATGGAGAAATTTTTGGGGCCACACCAACCACCATTAATGTACACCACAAAATGATACGGTATCTTTAGATGAAAAAGCTATTTTCAATCTATTTATGGATCATTGGTGGCAGCTTTTTTTTATTCTCTTTTTTTATTCTTTTTTTATGCCTGTTTTTATTCCCCCAAAAAACCACCTACAATGTTGCAAGATTTTTATTTGGCAAGCTAATCAGATTAATGGGCATAAGGCTAACAGTGACCGGACAGGAACACATTCGCTTGGATCAGCCTTATCTGATCATGGGTAATCACCAGAGTCTTTTTGATATTTTTGTTATTCCGGCGGCCATTCCTTTATGCTTTGTCGCAGTTGAGGCAGATTATCATTTTTCTTTTCCGGTCTGGGGATATCTGATTCGCAAATGGGGATGCATCCCCATTGAAAGAAATAACCTTAAAAAGGCAATCTTAAGCCTTGAAACAGCAAAAAAAACACTTTTATCCGGGATGAGCATCGGGATTCTGCCTGAAGGTCACAGAACACTTACAGGAGAAATAAATTCTTTTAAGAAAGGACCTTTCTATTTGGCCAAAGAAGCTCAGGCCGATATTTTACCCTTTGCCATTAACGGCCTGTTTGATTACCATCAAAAGGCAGGTTTGATTTTAAGGCCGGGAACGGTGAAAGTCACTATTGGAAAACCTGTTTTCTACAATACATTTAAAGACTTATCCGTAGAAAAGATAAGGCAGAATATGTTTGATACCATCTGCAAGTTAAACCAAAAATAAAACCGGGCAGGTTAAGCCATCTTAGCTTAACTCCTACCCGGTTTGCTTCATCAATTATCGAGTAAAAATTTATTTGTTTGTTCTATTCTTTTTCAGCATTTACCCGTTCAACAACTTTTTTGGCCATATCACCCGGAACTTCATCGTATTGCTCAAACTCCATGGTAAAAGTTCCCCGCCCACCGGTCATAGAACTTAAATCCGGGGCATATCGCAGTATCTCAGCCATGGGGACCAAGGCATTAATAATCTGTTTATCGTCTTCGGAATCCATTCCAAGAACTCTGCCGCGCCTGGAATTAAGGTCCCCCATAATATCACCGGTGCTGTCATCCGGGACTTTTACGGAAATCTTCATGATGGGCTCAAGCAGGGTAGCTTTTGCATCTTTAGCAGCATTTTTAAAGGCAAGGGTTCCCGCCATTTTAAATGCCATTTCAGAAGAGTCAACTGAATGATAAGATCCAAAATCAAGGGTTGTCCTGAAGTCAACACAGGGAAATCCTGCCAGTATACCGGTTTTGGACGTTTCTCTGATACCGGCTTCAACAGCAGGAATATAATTTTTAGGGATAACCCCGCCGACAATTTTATCGACAAACTCAAATCCTCTGCCTTTTGGAAGGGGTTCAAGAACAATCCAGCAGTCACCATACTGACCATGCCCGCCTGACTGTTTTTTATGCTTGCCCTGAACACGAATCTTTTTCTTAAAGGTTTCCCGATATGCCACCTTCGGCGTTTCAATACCCATACCGACATTAAACTTTCTCTGAATTTTTTCAGCCGTCACTTCTATATGAACAAGACCTCGTCCGGAAAGGATGGTCTGCTTGGTTTCCTCATTTCTTTCAAGCAAAAGTCCGGTATCTTCTTCAAGAATTTTTCTAACGGCTTCATGAATTTTATCTTCATCACTCTTTTCTTTGGGTGAAATGGCAAAAGAGATAACAGGCGGCATGGGCTTAGGTCCTGAAATCTGGATATCTTTTCCACCCGTCAGCGTATCGCCGGTTAAGGTATTCTTAAGTTTTGCCACAGCCACAATAGATCCGGGGATGGCGCTGGTAATTGATTTTTGTTCCTTACCTGCGATTTCAAGAAGTTGTGAAAATCTCTCTTTTGTATCCTTGGTTGTATTAACAATATTGCCTTCTTTTCCAAGACTTCCTGAAATTACTCTGAAAAGTGAAAGCCTTCCTGCATAGGGATCGACAATGGTGTTAAAAACAAAACCACAAAATTCTGCATCCGGATCGGGAGAAATAATAATATCCTCACCTTTGGCGTCTTTAGCAGTCCAGTCACCTCTATCCAGGGGTGACGGCATATAATTATTAATCGTATCCGAAACCACATCAATACCGATCATTTTTGTGGCTGAGCAACAAAGGGCAGGATAGAATTCTGCATCTAAAATTCCCTGTCTAAATGTTGCCTTGAGTTCATCTTCAGTGATATCTTCCCCTTCAAGATATTTTTCAAGAAGATCATCATCGAGTTCTGCTACATTCTCGATAAATTCTTCCTTTGCCATTTCAATGTCATCTGACAGGTCTGAAGGGACATCAATCTTGCTTGGTTTTCCATCTGAATCATATTCATAGGCCTGACCTGAAATAATATCCACAAATCCGTTAAAATCATTTTCAGAACCAATGGGATAAAAAATGGGAACAATCTTTTTTTTCAGAGCAGTTTTGCTGGCCGCCAGACAAGTTAAAAAATCAGCTCTTTCCCGGTCAAGCTTATTGACCACTACAAATCCTGGCAAATTATATTCCAATGCGCTGGCTGCAGCTTCCTCGGTCATGGCAGAAGGGCCGCCAACACCGTCAATTACAAATGCCATACAGTCTGCAACAGGAAAGCATGTTTTAGCAGCAGAGAAAAAATTCTGGTCACCAGGAGTGTCCATCAAAGTAATTGTATGTTTATTATGCGTAAACTTAATAAATGATGTATTAATACTTTGTTGTTTTCTGGTTTCTTCAGGCTGAAAATCCATGACGGTATTGCCTTCTTCAACCTTTCCAAGACGATTGGTAACACCGGCTTTAAATAACATAGCCTCAGCAAGAGTTGTCTTGCCTGCACCGCCATGACCAGCCAGAGCCACATTTCTCATGGTTTTAATTTCTTCGCTCATTACTGCTCCTCATAAACAATTAATAAAAAGTTAACATTTAATAATCAAATTTGAATAAAAATAATAGTGTTATTTTAAATT
>QMMT01000234.1 GCA_003647385.1 Deltaproteobacteria bacterium | reverse complement strand
TTATAGATGGGTTTGTGCTATAAGGTCAAAGTTGTTGTTAAAGGACGATGAAAGTTTGAAAACACCAAGGTTTACCAGGTATTGCAGGTCAAAGATTTTATGGAAATGGTGAAAAATGAAAATTAATATTGCGATAAACGGATATGGCAGAATCGGGCGGTGTGTTACCAGAGCCTTGTATGAATCTGAAAATTTTTATGACAAAATTAATCTGGTTGCTATAAATGAGACAGCGGATGAAAAAACGATTTATCATTTGACCAAATATGATTCCACCCACGGCAGATTTCATCTGAATGTCGAACATAAAAAAGGGTCTTTGATCATCGGGAAAAACAAAATAAGAGTGCTGCAGGAAAAAAATATCTTAGATCTTCCATGGAAAGAATTAAAAATTGATGCAGTCCTTGATTGTACGGGATTTTATAATGATAGAGAATCGGCAGATCTGCATCTGCTGTCAGGGGCCAAAAAGGTTATTTTTTCACAACCGGCAAAAGATGAAATGGACGCTACTATTGTGTATGGTGTAAATCATCGTATATTAAAAAAAGAGCATAACATTATTTCAAACGCTTCCTGCACAACCAATTGTGTTATCCCGGCGCTTCATGTGCTTGATCAGGCCCTTGGCATTGAAAGCGGTACCATTACAACGATTCATTCGGCCATGCATGATCAACCGGTCATTGATGCCTACAATCCTGACTTAAGAAAAACCCGATCAGCCCTGCTGTCTATTATTCCAGTAAATACGGCTCTGGAAAAAGGAATTTCAAAAATATTGCCGGCCATGGAAGGAAAATTTGAAACCCTGGCTATCCGGGTTCCTACGACAAATGTATCTATCATGGATATCACACTACTGGTAAAGATAGATACAGATGCCTGCACTGTTAACGAAGCGCTGACTAAAGCTTCTGAAAACGAATTGAAAGATATTTTAGGAGTGACGGATGAACATCTGGTTTCCTGTGATTTTAATCATGATTCACGATCCAGTATCATTGATCTACACCAGACCCGGGTCAGTAGAAAACGTTTGGTTAAAATCCAGGCCTGGTTTGATAATGAATGGGGATATTCTAATCGGATGTTAGATACGACTATAGCAGCATTTGAGGCAAGCTAAATCTTAATTTCAAGCATCCAGAGCGATCAGTTTTCTGGTAACTGCAAGTAATTCTTCCGGTATTTTTGTAATATCATCAAAGGGACGTGTGCCATCTCTGTCCGACGCAGCAATTTCATCCATTTCCGGAATAAATCCTAAGATTTCATAACCCGGCATGCTCTCTTTGATCAGTTTCTTATCATCATCAGATTTAATTCTGTTTCCCAGTACCACGATATTTTTAATGCCGATATCAGTTCCCAGTTTTCTTATTTTATCGGCTGCCACGCGGCTTCTTTTCCCGGGGTTTACCACTACAATAAGGGCATCCACCGATCCGGATGTGGCTCTGCCCAAATGCTCGATACCCGCTTCCATATCCATGACCACTACTTCATTTCGTCCCAGCACAAGGTGGGTCATCAAAGCCTTTAAGATCGTCGATTCAGGGCAAATACATCCTGATCCACCCTGCTGAACAGTTCCCATAACCAATAGCTTTACGCCGTCTTTTTCAATGGAAAAACGATCCGGAATATCATCCACTTTGGGGTTCAGTGTAAAAAATCCTCCCATGGTTCCGGGCTTAGCCCCTGTACGTTCCGCAATCAGATCAGAAAGTTCTGAAACCGGGGTAATGGGTTTTGATTCGTCAATACCGAGTCCCGCGGCAAGGTTGGCAACAGGGTCAGCATCTATGGCAATCACTTTAGTCTCTTTATTTAATGCGGCAATGGATCGGGCAATTAAAGATGTGATGGTCGTCTTCCCCACACCGCCTTTTCCGCCAACAGCAAGTTTTAAACTCAAAATTAAGTCTCCTGCATTTTAAAGATTAAAAATATTCCTAATAGAATCAGGATATTTTTCCCAGCATACTTCCTTTGTCATCCATTAGAAAAATTTCATAATCGTTTTGCCGGGCATGAAGAATCAGGTCTTCTTTTATGATGGCCTGGACCTCATATTTTTGATTCATGACATCCTTTGGCATGACAAGAAAACATTGCTGTGCAATTTCTTTTGATTTAAAGGCCGGAATAAAAGTTGCACCGGTCTTTTTGTCGGTATAGCCTACAAATTCTTCGCTGGACATTCCCGGATTTTGAATAACAATATAATACCATTTGTCTTTTGTTTGTTTATCCAATTTTTAACATCCTTTCAAAAGGTTATTTCAGTCAAATATAAGACTATTTTTTATAAAATAAAGGCCAAACAGGCAATGCAAATAAAAAAAAGCCCCTGTCTTAATCGAGAAAGACAGGGGCTTTTTTATATTTATTGCGTATACCGTTTAAATGTCAAGCCATGAATCAGAATACAGTGCCTCACCCATAATAACCTTATAGGTTTTATAATAATCGAGAAGTTCTTTATCAAATCCTGAAGGATCAGGTTCATTACCGTCCATCATACCCCAGATAAGATCTGTTATATCTGAGCGCTCGCCTTTGGCAATAGAGGTCTGCTGTTTATCCAGAGGATCAGCAATAACAGCCTTCATACCATATTTCCACAGCATGCACATAAATGTCTGGTTCAAGATACCGCGAAGATGTTCCGGAGGTCCATTGGAAATGTTGGAAAGCCCGCAGGTTGATTTTGAACCCGGTGCCATATCTTCTAACATCATCTGAAAGTTCAGAAGGCTCATTAACTGCTGCTGCTGGATGTTGACTGGGGTTACGATGCCATCCACCCAGATTCTCTCGTTTGCAACACCTGCTTCGTTGGCAAAATAAAGCAGCTCAACTGCCAGGGCAGCTCTTTCATTTTCATCTCTTGGCATACCATCAGGGCCCCACATCAGTGCAACAAAATCCGCTTCATATTCAACTGCCAGGGGAACCATCTTTTCATATATTTCAGGTCTTACCATGATAGAGTTGATGATATGCGGTTTATCTGCAGGTTTGCAAACCTTCAGGCCGGCTTCAATGGCAGCAATGTTGGAAGAGTCAAGGAGCAGGGGCATTCCTGGAACTGCTTCCTGAACAACATTAACAACCCAGGGCATCAGCTCGTGACCGAATTTCTTGGCAGGTCCGAGGTTGATATCAATGTAATCCATACCCAGTTCTTTTTGTCTGACAACTTCTTCCTGGATAGGTTCGGGATTACGTTTTGCCGGATCTGCCTCTTTAAACTCTTTTCCTATAATATTGGAAATGACGTTCAGACTTTCACCAAATAGAATCATGTTCTCCATGTTCTTTTCCTTTTCCTTTTATAAAGTTACACTTAGAAGCCGGGAGCTGAAATTAATTGGCAGCCCCGGCTTTTTAAATATTTATTGAGTTTTCAGGAATGCAGGCAGGTGGGCAGCTTCCCTTGGTCCAACCGTAATGGTCCAGCCGGGAAGTTCTTCTTCGATATCACCTGCAATAGCTGCAGCATAACCTGGAATAATGAGGGTATTATGTTTTACCTTGTCCACTATTCCGCTCTTTTTAACAAACATGCCCACATCATCGCCGCCAAATTTACCGGCAGCCCAGGCAGTCAGAACGGAAAGACCCTCAGAGTCTTTGACCAACAACCATGCAGGTACTCTACTGGCTTCAATTTCACCGGAAACAATAAAGTAGGTCAATGCAAAGTTAGTGGTTACAAGAACTGGAGAATTTTCATCAGGATTGCCAATTTCAAAAATACCTTCTGTAACTGTCATGGGTCTCTGCGGATCCGTATAGATATTGAGTCTTTCAAGCAGCAGCGGGAAGAGAGATTCAGTCGCAAAATCAGACATGACAACTATGCCGCCGTATTTGGCAACAAACATGCCGGCAATAAGGGTTTCCATATCAAGGTTGGATGCCATTTCACACGGGAAAGTAATGGTGGGAAAACCCAAAGCTTTGTTAGATGCTTTAAGGGCAGCACGCCGGATGGCAACCTGATCTTCAAGGGCCTGTTTGATTTCTCTTGAGCCCGGATCAAGGACAAGATCTTTGAGTCCCATGCCGGTTAGTTTTTCCGTCAAGGCCTGAAGTGCATCCACAGAATCGGCTTTAACAGCCAGGGGCAGATCATTGTCTTTAGCCAGGGCGCCCATGTCATCTGCGTTGTCAGCTGTAGCAGCATAGAGCAGCGGACGTTTGAACCCCGCAGCTTCAACACCTGCTTTCATGACATCAAGATCATCTGACATCAGAACCAGGTTGAACTCAGATTCTTTGGCTATTTTTTCAGCAACTGCAGCAAAACCATCTGCGCCATTGCCGGCATCTTTAACAACCAGAAGTTCAGGTCTTAAATTCAAGCCAACCCGTTCATACTGGAATGCATTATAGACTTTGAGGGCTTTATCAAGCTCTGCTGCGTCAATGTCTGACGCTATGGTTGCTGCCAGGACAGTTTTGTTAAAAAATGTTTTTTCATGTCTGTAAAGAACAGTTTCGCCGCCTGTTGTGGTTTTACGTACACCTTTACCCAGCGCAACAGGACGGATAGGCGGTGCGGATGCTTCTGCCAGCTGAGCTTTTGCTTCATCGGAAACATAGGGGCACGCGTCCAGCTCCGCTTTCCCGGATGCAAGATTCATTGCAAAGGCAAGGCAGGTTGGAACCCCGCACTCCTTGCAGTTGGTCTTAGGCAGGAGTTTGAATATTTGTATTCCTGTTAACGCCATTTCTGTTGTCTCCTTGTTTCTATTTCAAAGAC
>QMMT01000233.1 GCA_003647385.1 Deltaproteobacteria bacterium | reverse complement strand
GTGCATTCTTGTCCCTCTGGATGGCTCAAAAAGAGCCGAAATCATATTACCCCATGTGGAAAAACTTGCCATACAGTTTCAAGCCAAACTGGTTTTTCTTCAGGTAGTCGAACCAATACATGTGATTCCCGAATCTGAAGCCCCTTTCATGGAAGGGTTTCAAGAAAAAATGGAGAGGGAAAAAGAGCAAGCAGAACTTTATCTCAAAACTATAAAGGGAGAATTCAGGGAAAAGGGTATACAAACCAAAGTACGTGTATCCTATGGGTCTGTCATCGACTGGATTATCAATGCGGCTGAGAGTGAAGGCGCAGACCTTATAGCCATTGCCAGTCATGGAAGGACAGGCCTGTCCAGGGTCTTTTACGGCAGTGTGGCCGTGGGTGTCCTGCATAGGGTCGATCGCCCGTTGCTTATTATTCGATCATAATAGCGCATGCTGTCTTATAGTCGGGATATTCCTTTCATGATGGGTGCAGGTCATTTTTTAAGATGGCCCACCATGATACCATGAAAGAAATTGCTGTTTGCCGCTTTCCAGAAGGTGGAACAGTACAGGAACCACTAATAAAGTAAGGAACGTACCGACAATAAGACCGCCAATGATAACCACTGCCATTGGGGACAATCGTTCAATACCCACGGCCCATTCAAGGGCAATGGGGATCATGCCGACTGCTGATGCACCTGCAGTCATGAGAATAGGTCTTGTTCTGTGCCTGACAGCATCCAGCAGGGCCTCCCGAAGGTCTTTACCCTGGCGTAACCCTATCTTGGTAAAATCAACCAGAAGAATCCCATTATTGACTACAATCCCCATGAGCAGAATAAATCCCATGAATGACGGCAGACAACCGTGTTTCCCGGCCAGCATCATGGCCCATGCAGCACCGATTACAGCCAGAGGCAGACTGACCATAATGGCCAGCGGATCAAGAAAAGACTTGAAGGCAATAGCCAGCATCAGGAAAAGAAAAGCCAGGCCCAGGGCCAGAGATTTTGCCAGGCGCATAAAGGATTCATCCATTGGTTTGATTTCGCCCTCGTAACTGATGTGATAACCCCGTGGAAGGACTAAATCCGCCAGGGCCGCCTTGACGTTTTCGTGGAGATGGGTCACGGCAATATTCCGTCGATACCCCAGTACATCAATGGTGGGCAGTAAGCCCTGATGAGTTTCTGCCGTTGGCACATAGGCCACTTCAAGCCGTGCTACAGATGAAAGCGGTATGATCTTTCCTTTTTTTGTCCTGACAGGTAAGGCCAGAAGCTGTTCCGGATCGGAGCGCTGTGAAGGGTTGAGCCGCACCCTGATTGGAATGGGGTTCTCACCTGTGATCCGCAATCCTCCACCGGGCAGGCCTCCCACTGAAAAGGCTACCTGGTGTGCAACGTCCCTGGCTGTAAGACCAAATAGACGCGCTTTGGCCGGATCAACATTAAGATTGATTCGTTGTGACATCCCCTGCCAGGTACGTTCCGTACCGGTAAGTCCTTTTACATTTTTAAACCGGATCAGAACTTCATCTGCAATTTTATCCAGTACAGAGATATCCGGTCCGGTAATCATGACGTCCACTGTAGCTCGAATCGAAGATAATGGGGTGGCACCGAATTCTGTAACATTTGAAGAAATAAGTCCGGGTATTTTTTTCAGTCGGGTGCGGATTCCATTTTCAATATCAGAGATAGCCCGGTTGCGATGAAAACGATCAATCATGTTTACCGTTATTTTTCCCTGTTGTAACAGGCGGGATGCGCCAAAAGATTTAACTCCAGGTTCTGAACCGATGATTGTTGACATGGTGAGCAGCCATTTTTCAGGAATTTCATTTTTGATCTCATGCTCCACTTTTTCGGCTAATTGCATCATTTCAGAATCATCGGTGTTGGGCTGGGCTTCAAAATCCACCGAAATAACGCCGGTGTCCATAAGCGGCATTAACTCTCTACCCAGAAGCGGCATTTGGCGGGCTGAAAAGATAAACAGCCCGGCCAGGACCAGTAAGACCAGTAATCGATGTTGCAGTCCCCAATCCACCATAGCCACATAGCCTTTTTTCAATGGCTCCAGTATAAATCGCTCAAAAGGACTTAATAATCGTGCAATGGGGTCGGCAGCGCCGGGTTTAAGCAGCCAGGGTACCAGTAGAGGAATAATGGTGATGGAGACAATCAGGGATGAGGCCAGTGCCACTGCAAGGACAACGGTCAATGGTCGCAGCACTGTCTGTACATATCCGCCGATAAACATAATCGGCATTAGAACGATGATGACACTCAGTGTACCGGCAGTATCAGCCAGCAAAATTTCCGATGTCCCCCGGGCAGCAACCTTGATACCCCCTTTACCGGTTTCGCGGATATGCCTTTCAATATTTTCGATTACCACGATGGCATCATCGGTTAGTAGACCCACTGCAATGATGATGCCCGTCAATGTGACCATA
This sequence comes from Deltaproteobacteria bacterium, assembly GCA_003647385.1. GTDB lineage: Bacteria > Desulfobacterota > Desulfobacteria > Desulfobacterales > Desulfobacteraceae > Desulfobacula. The sequence continues at coordinate 2,337 of QMMT01000233.1, read as the reverse complement.
TTGAATTCGAAACCGAGAAATTTCATGGAGGCAAAGGTTAAAACATAGGTAAATGGCAAAGATAGGGCTGTAATAAAAGACGCCCTGGTATTACCGAGAAAGAGGAGGATAACACAGAGGGTCATAATTACTGCATCACGCAGCGCACTGAGCATATTGTCCACGGTTAAATCAATGAGACGTCCCTGGGTATCAGTTATATCAATGTTCAGCATTGGGAATTCTGCTTTTATGGAGGGTAACATTTTTTGAATTTCTGAAATAACTTCACGGGCATGCCCATTTTCACTGCGCAGTAGTGAGACGGCTACTGCCGGTTTTCCATTTCCTCTGTACAAAGATGTTGCATCCGCTTTTCCCCAGATGACCGTACCCAGGTCTCCGACTCTCACGTAGGACCCTTTGGATACAGCCACCATAATGGCTGCAATATCTTCCGGGCTACGGGATAGAGCCTCTGCCGTCAGAAGGTAGCGGTTATTCCGGTGATGTACAAGACCTGTGGGAATGGAGACATTGGTGCCGATAAGGGCGTCAGCAACTTCAGCCACCGTGATACCATGGGCTTCCAATTGATTGCGGTCAAGGGATACGGAAATCTCCCGCCTATCACCGCCAAATATTTCCGCCTCGGCCACGCCGGGAATAGCAAGAAGTGCATCTCTCAGTTGATTTTCCGCCAGCCTGCGTATCTGCCCGGAAGAAAGTTTTGTCCCTGTCGTTGGGGTAAGTGACAGGACCATCAACGGCTGCGCAGCATCGGTAATTTTAAAGATAAGTGAATCATATGTTCCAGGGGGCAGCATACTTTTGACCCGCCGCAGTTCTGTTGTCACCTTGTTGGCTGCCGTATCGATGTCGTTATCATATTCAAATTCAACCTGAACAGCCGATACCTGGTCCTTGGAAGTGGAAGTAACCCGCCGAACACCATCAATTGATGAAAGACGCACTTCAATAGGATGTGTTACATCCGTGGCTACGTCATTTGCCGCTGCCCCAGGCCACTGGGTGACTACGGCTATCATGGGGCGGTTGGTATTCGGGAAAAGATTCATTGGCAGGGTTGTATAAGCCAGCAGACCGGCGACTACTCCCACCAGGGCCAGCGCGATAATGGCATGCGGAAATTTTAGAAATTTTTCCATGGCGCTCATGGTAATTCTCCCGGGATAATTGTGACAGGATCATTGTCTTTTAATTGCAGCAACACGCTCTCATGGGCTACAATTACTTTGTCACCTGCCTCCAGATCTCCTTTTACCGCTATACCTTCATGGCCACGAAGTTTCACTGACACCTGAACCTTTTTCAGGATATTTTTGTTATTTTGTTCAACAACTTTAAAAAGTCTGCATTGCTGCTGGTCTTTATTGCAGATCAGGCTGCCATAGGGAATCCGGATGCTGTTGCGGACCTGTTGTAGAATAATTCTACTGGCAACTCTGCCACCACTGGGCAGGTCAAAGGGAATTTTGTCGAGATCCGCCTCTGCAATGCCGAAGGCACGTACATCCACGGTGGGGAAAATACGATTGATGGGGATGGTAATCTGTTCACCATTATGAGACAGCTCCAGCCGGGTCCCGGGATGTGCTTCGTGAAGAATGGACTGGGGCAATTCGACCCGGGCCAGGGCGCCTGCATTTGAAGTGATTTTGTATAATACGCGGCCGGGCATGGCTATATCACCAGGTTCTGCCAGTCGTTTGGCAACGATACCGTTTGACGGTGAGTTAATTTTTCCATATCCTTTGCGGACCAGGAGAGCGTTTATTTCATGTTTCAGAGAACTGACTTTCTGCTGAGCAGCTATAAAAGCTGTTTTTCTGGTTTCAACGGCACTCTTACTGCTGCCGCCATCTTTAAAGAGTTTTATTTCTCTTTCCAGTTCATCTTTTGTCCGCTTTACATCGGCCTGGGCTGCCACGTGCTGTGCCTTTAACGAATTGATCGTATCTTGGAGTTCCCGGGTATCTATACGAACCAGAAGATCACCGGTTTTGATCCGGACACCTTCCCGCGGTCCCATTTTAAGTATCCTGCCGGAAATCCGGGGCATTATGGTCACCTCTTCACGGGTAGAAACAATTGCCAGGACGGGGAACCCTGTTGTTACCGGTTTATCGTCCACCCGGGCAGTATGCAGGGCCCAGGGAGCAGTCCGTTCTTCTGGTATACGGACAATTTCTGCTGTCTGCTTATTATGCAGCAGGACTCCCCCGGCGACCAGGGCTGCCAGGATGAGCAGTACAAGCAGTACAAGAAAATAATACCGGATTCTTTTTTTAGCCATGGAACTCTCCTGTTTTTGTATAAAATCGAAGATTATTCAAT
>QMMT01000232.1 GCA_003647385.1 Deltaproteobacteria bacterium | reverse complement strand
GTTTGAAAGCCAGCTTGTTTATAATTTGATAGATACTTTTTTTGGTGGCGAAGCCCTTGGGAAAGCCCGGGTGGAGGGGCGGGAATTTACCAGGATTGAAGAGGTGATGATTCAAAAGGCTGTTGTGGCAGTGCTTAAAAATATCGAAGCCTCCTGGGCGCCTATTGAGCCTGTTAAAGCATCATTGATCCGGTCAGAAATGAACCCGCAGTTTACGGCTATTGTTTTACCAACCGATCTTGTGCTTGTCACAAGGTTTGAGATTGAGCTTGAACAGTCCGCCGGAAACCTGGTGGTCTGTTATCCGTATTCAATGATTGAACCCATGAGAAACAAATTGTCATCAGGTGTTCAGACTGAGGCGGAAGAAATTGATACAAACTGGCGCAGGATGATCCGAGAAGTAATTTTGGACTCAACGGTTGATGTTAAAATCCAATTGGGTAGAACTGAAATAACCGGTGAGAGGCTTATTTATATGCAAAAAGGTGATGTTATTCAGCTGGACAATGATGCGGGTAATCCTCTGATCTGTTACATTGACGGGTTGGAAAAACTGACAGGATATGTAGGGGTACAGCGAGGATTTCAGGCCTTTAAAATAAAAGATAAAATAATAACAGATTGTGAGAGTTAAACATGGCTGAAGAAAATGATAACACAGAAGTTGAAGAGAGTGTTGATGAGGCTGCCGAGGAGAGTGTTGACGAGACAGTCGAAGAATCAAGAGAGCAGGGAGAAAGGGAACTGGATTTTATCCTTGATATCCCTTTGGAGCTTTCTGTGGAACTTGGCAAGACAAAAATGATTGTCAATGATCTCCTTCAACTGGGGCAGGGCTCCATTATCGAGTTAAACAAACTCGCAGGCGAACCATTGGAGGTTTATATTAATAGATAATTAATTGCCCGGGGAGAAGTGGTTGTAGTGAATGAAAAATTTGGTGTTCGGCTCACAGATGTCATTACTCCAATTGACAGAGTAAAATCCCTGACCACTGAAGAATGAACACATCATCAGAAATATGGTTTGCCTTTGCCAGAACTTTTTCTGTGCTGTTTCTGGTTTTGGCACTACTCATATTCACTTTTTACCTGATAAAAAAAATTTCAACAGCAAAAGGTGTGAAAGGGGGGAAGGATTTTATTAAAATACTCAGCGTTCATCACCTGTCTCCAAAGGAAAAATTGGTGCTGCTGAATGTTTTGGGCGATACTTTTCTGATTGGTGTTACCCCGTCAAGTATTTCTAAAATTTCATCATTTGAAAAGGATATGGACTTTTTAAATGATGACAATGAAACATCTCCCAAGTTTTCAGATTTTTTAACTAAAAAATTAGGCAGTTCATTTAAAAATAAGGGAACCGATTTGTTGGGAAAAGAGAGGAAGTGATGAAAATTAAATGGGGTTTCCTTCTCTGCCTTTTTTTATTGTGTGCAAGTGCATCTGCTCATGCGGTGACATTTCCCATCCCATCGCTGCAATTGAACGTTGAAACCGCTAAGACCCCTGAAGAGGTTGCAGTTGTCCTTGAAATTATTGCCCTTTTAACCATTCTTGCCCTGGCACCGGCTATTTTGATTCTAATGACGCCTTTTACAAGACTGGTTGTTGTATTCCATTTTTTAAGACAGGCCATGGGAACCCAGTCAAGTCCTCCCAATCAGGTCATTGTGGGCTTGGCATTATTCATGACCTTTTTTATCATCAAACCCGTAGCCCAGGATATTTATCAGCAATCCCTGAATCCCTATCTTGAACGGCAGATTGCTTTTGACATGGCCTTTGACCTGGCACAGGCACCCATTCGAAAGTTTTTGCTGCGAAATACAAGAGAGAGTGATCTGGCACTTTTTGTCAAAGGGGCTGATATGAAAAAACCTGAGACAAGAGATGATGTGTCTTTGCTGGTGCTTATCCCGGCTTATGTTATCAGCGAGCTTAAAACAGCTTTTATCATTGGATTTGTCCTGTATATCCCGTTTCTTGTCATTGATATGGTGGTGGCTTCCGTACTTCTGGCCATGGGGATGATGATGCTCCCCCCGATTATGATTTCTCTGCCGTTTAAGCTCATGCTGTTTGTTCTTGTTGATGGATGGCATCTAATTGCAGGTTCCCTGTTAAAAAGTTTTGGAGTATAGCCATGACCCCTGAATTGGTTGTTGAATTTGCAAAACAGGCCATTACCCTGACCATTTATCTTTCCATGCCCATGCTGGGCTTAGGGTTAATTGCAGGACTGATTGTCAGTGTGTTTCAGGCCGTTACCCAGGTACAGGAAATGACCCTCACATTTGTCCCGAAAATTATTGCAGTCTTTTTAGGACTTTTATTTGCCGCCCCCTGGATGCTGGATGAAATTACCACTTTTACCCGAAATATAATTGAAAATATTCCCATGTATATCCGCTAGGAGCAATGAGGCATGGAAATACTTAATGTCATTGATCCTGTTGAATTCAGAACCTATATGCTCGTTTTATTGCGGGTCAGTATTTTTCTTTTTATGCTCCCCATCTTTTCCTCAAATGTTTTCCCCAACAGACTGAAAATGGGATTTGCCCTGGTGGTATCTCTGCTTTTTTATTCAGTGGTTGATGTGGATCTGTCAAAATTTCCCATGACGGTTATTGCAACCGGGTTGTTGATTCTTGCCGAAGCTCTTATCGGATTGACGCTTGGATTATGTTTGAGGATATTTTTTGGTTCGGTACAACTTGCAGGGCAGGTCATAGGATTCCAGATGGGATTTGCCATGATAAATGTCGTTGACCCGCAGACCGGAGCAAATGTTTCCATTATGGATCAACTTGGATACTGGGTCTGTGTGATTGTCTTTCTGGTTTTAAACGGTCATCATATTATGTTTCTGGCAATGATTGACAGTTTTAAGCTGGTTCCCATAGGTTTTTTTATGATGCAGGAAGTGATGATGGCTAAAATGCTTGATCTGGGTTCCCAGCTTTTTTTGCTGGCCATAAAAATTGGTGCACCAGTGATTGCATCTCTGGCATTTGTCAGTGTTGGATTTGGTCTTGTATCAAAATTTTCACCCCAGATGAATGTGATGATTGTGGCATTTCCGTTAAAAATAATAACCGGATTGATTCTCTTTAGCCTTACGCTTCAAATTATTGTCATCATAACCAGAAGCTATATTGCCGAGTTTAAAGAATTGTTGATGTATTTTCTTTTTTTTGCCGGTGGAGGATAAGAAAATATGGCTGAAGATCCTGAAAGTGGCGGAGAGAAAACAGAAGATCCAACGTCGCGTAAACTTTCCAAGGCAAGAGAAGAAGGCCAGGTTGCCAAAAGTATGGAAATCCCTTCCGTATTTGTTCTTCTTGCAGGTGTTACTGCCCTGTATGCATCCGCTTTTTATATTTATCAAAATCTTGTTTCAGTGTTTCATTTCAATTTTTATTTTGAGAAAATCCCTTTGCTGACTCATTTTGAAATAATCAGATTGCTGGCGTTTCATACCCAAAAAATTATTTTCACCTGTATCCCTGTCATGCTTGCCATTATGTTGATTGCCTTAATCTCAAATTTTGCCCAGGTCGGATTCACTGTGTCCTGGAAGGCGATTGAACCGAAATTGTCCAGACTTGATCCCATTAATGGATTTAAACAGAAGTTTACCTCAAGAGCAGTTGTAGAATTTGCAAAAACCCTGATAAAGGTAGGGATAATTTCAATGGTTGCATATCTTTCTATCAAAGGGAAACTCACTGAAATATCAATGCTGTACGATTATAGTGTGGGACAAATTCTTTTATTTATTTTAAAAGTCTCTTTCTGGATTTTTATTAAAGTTTGTCTAATTATGATTGTTGTAGCTCTTTTGGATTATGCCTATCAGAAGTGGAAATTTTTAGATGATCAAAAAATGACGAAAAAAGAAGTCAAGGATGAAACAAAACAGACCGAGGGAGATCCCTTGGTAAAATCCAGGATCAGGCAACTCCAGCATGAAACTGCCAGAAAGAGGATGATGGCGGCTGTTCCTGATGCGGATGTGGTTGTCACCAACCCGACCCGTCTGGCAATTGCCATAAAATATGACGGTAAAGAGATGGATGCGCCTCAAGTACTTGCCAAGGGTGCAGGGGCCGTTGCCGAAAATATCAGAAGAATTGCAAATCAAAATGATGTTCCTCTGGTTGAAGATAAACAATTGGCTCGAAATTTGTATAGTAGTGTAGATATAGGCCAGGCGGTTCCAATGGAATTATACCAGGCAGTGGCGGAATTACTGGCTTATGTATATAAATTAAAGGGGAAAAAATTATAAATGTGCGACAATAATTTGGCAATTTGTGTCAAAGTTACCCGTTCAATATTTGGAGTATAGATGGCAGCAGGTGAAAGTACACTTATAGCAGGGATAAAAAGAGAGTCTTCAGATATCCTGATGGTTATTGCCTTTATTGGTATCCTTATGGCCATGATTTTGCCCCTGCATCCCATTGTTCTTGATTTTTTTCTTGCATTGAATATTTCCTTTGCCATTGTTGTACTGATCACAACCATGTATACGACAGCCCCACTGGAGTTTGCCATTTTCCCATCGCTTCTGCTGGTATTAACATTGTTCAGGCTTTCGTTAAATGTGGCTTCCACCCGTCTGATTCTTCTGCATGGTAACGAAGGCCCTTTTGCAGCAGGATCCATTATTAAATCTTTCGGCAGTTTTGTTGTTGGCGGCAATTATGTGGTGGGTCTGGTGGTTTTTATTATTCTTGTTTTGATCAATTTTCTGGTTATTACCAAAGGTGCGGG
>QMMT01000231.1 GCA_003647385.1 Deltaproteobacteria bacterium | reverse complement strand
CCTGATGCAGGGAAAACGACTTTAACTGAAAAATTGCTTCTTTTTGGCGGAGCCATACAACAGGCCGGTGCCGTAAAATCAAGAAAAATTGCCAGAGCTGCCACCAGTGATTTTCTTTCCATTGAACAGGAAAGAGGTATCAGTGTCTCTTCTTCTGTTATGAAGTTCACTTATAAAGGGTATGAAATTAATCTTCTGGATACTCCAGGACATAAAGATTTTTCAGAAGATACTTACAGGGTTTTAACTGCGGTGGACTGCGCTGTTATGATTATTGATAATGCCAAAGGAGTTGAACCCCAGACTCAGAAATTGATGGAAGTCTGCAGGATGCGCAACACGCCCATCATAACCTTTATTAATAAGCTGGACAGGGAAGGCCTTGAGCCGCTGGACATTTTTGAAGATATTGAAGATAAATTGCAAATTGAATGTGTTCCTCTGACCTGGCCCATTGGAATGGGTAAGAGATTTAAAGGGGTTTATAACCTTGAAAAAAAAGAATTGGGCCTCTTTTCTCCAGGATATACACCAAAAGATGACGATGGCGTTTTTATTGATGATCTAATGGATTCGCGTCTTAACGATCTGATTACAGAAAGTCAGGCGGAGCAGCTCAGGGAAGATGTTGATTTGATTTTTGGTGCATCTGATCCGTTTGAGCTTGATCTGTATTTAAACGGCACTCAGACGCCTGTTTTTTTCGGTTCTGCCATTAATAATTTTGGAGTGAAAGAGATGCTGGACTCCTTTGTTAAAATAGCACCTCAGCCAGGAAAACGATCGACAGCCACAAGGGATGTTGAACCCCATGAAAATTTATTTTCAGGATTTACGTTTAAAATTCAAGCCAATATGGACCCAGACCACAGGGACCGCATTGCATTTTTCAGAATCTGTTCAGGAAAATTTACCAAAGGCATGAAAGTCAAACATCATAGAATCGGAAAAGAGATTAAAATCTCCAATGCCACTATTTTTATGGCTCAGGAAAGAAATAATGTAGAAGAAGCATATCCGGGTGATATCATAGGGATACATAACCATGGAACGATTAAGATCGGTGATACATTTACTTCTAAGGAACCTTTAAAATTTTTAGGGATTCCCAATTTTGCTCCCGAGCATTTCAGACGGGTGATTCTAAAAAATCCTCTGAAAACAAAGGCACTTGCAAAGGGGTTAACCCAACTTTCAGAAGAGGGTACCATACAGGTATTCAGGCCATTGCTTGGTAATATGCATATTATCGGTGCGGTGGGTGTTTTGCAGTTTGATGTGACCATGGCACGATTGAAAGCAGAATATAATGTGGCTGCCGACTATGAAACCATTGATTTGTCTGTTGCAAGATGGGTAACCTGTGAGGATGAAAAAATATTAAAAGAGTTTAAAAAGAAAAATGAGTCCAGCCTGACCCTGGATTCGGAAGGGTGGCTGACTTTTTTGACAACCAGTGTTTACCAGCTTGGATTTGCCATGGAAGAATGGCCTGATATAGTCTTTCATAAAACAAGAGAGCATAACTAAAGCAACCAGATAAGATAAAGGAAAAACAAATGGCAGATCAACGAATTTATAATTTTAATGCAGGACCTGCAGCACTGCCGTTACAGGTCTTAGAAGAGATACAATCCTCGTTTTTAAATTTTGATCAATCCGGTATGTCAGTTACGGAAATCAGTCACAGGTCTTCTTATTTTGATGATGTTATCAATGATGCCGTAGAGCGTGCAAAAAGGCTTTTAAACCTTGATGAAAGGTTTCACGTTCTTTTTTTACAGGGCGGTGCCTCCCTGCAATTTGCCATGATCCCCATGAATTTTCTTTCGGGTGATGACAAGGCCGATTATATTAATACCGGAACCTGGTCAACAAAAGCCATAAAAGAAGCCCAGATTCAAAAAAAGAATTTTTCTGTTGTTGCCTCCTCAGAGGATAAAGATTTCTCATATATTCCAAAAGATATTGAATTTTCAAAAAATGCCAAATATGTCCACATGACATCCAACAATACGATTAAGGGAACCCAGTTCCATGAGTTTCCCGATACAAACGGTATTCCCATTGTCTGTGACATGTCTTCAGATATTTTTTCCCGTCCCCTTGATATGGAAAAATTTGGTCTGATCTATGCCGGAGCCCAGAAGAATTTAGGACCCTCCGGTACCTGCATGGTGATCATCAGACAGGATATGCTGGATATGGCAAATGAAAATCTGCCGTCTATGTTAAAATACGATACCTTTGCATCGAAAAATTCCATGTATAATACGCCGCCCTGTTTTGGAATATATACCATTGATCTGGTCTTGAAATGGATAGAAGACCAGATGGGCGGTCTTGAAAAGATGGAAGAGTATAATATTAAAAAGGCAGATCTTTTATATGATTTTATTGATTCAAGCGAGCTTTATAGAACCACGGCTCAAAAATATTCAAGGTCTTTAATGAATGTGACGTTCAGGCTTCCAAGTGAAGATCTGGAAAAACAATTTATTGGAAAAGCCATTGAAAATGGATTTGGCGGACTTAAGGGTCACAGATCAGTTGGGGGGTGCAGGGCTTCTATTTATAATGCAGCAACTATGGAGAGTATTCATGCACTGGTTCAATTTATGACAATTTTTGAAAAGGAGAATAAATAATGAAAGTGCTAATCAGCGATAAAATGGGTCAGCCAGGTATTGATATTTTTGAAAATCAGGATGGTATTGAGCTCGATGTGAATACTGGACTTACTCCGGATGAGCTTATAAAAATTATTGGCCAGTATGATGCACTGGCTATCAGGAGTGCCACTAAAGTCACCAAAGAAATTCTTACGGCGGCAACAAATCTTAAAGTTATTGCAAGAGCCGGAATCGGCCTTGATAATGTTGATATTGACGAAGCCACAAAAAAGGGTGTTGCAGTCATGAACACCCCGGGCGGCAACACGGTAACAACTGCCGAACATGCCATTGCCATGATGATGGCATTGACAAGGAATATCCCAAGGGGCACACAGTCCATGAAGGAAGGTAAATGGGATAAAAAATTATTGCAGGGAAAAGAAATCCGTGACAAGGTTTATGGTGTCATCGGGTTTGGTAATATCGGTTCCATTGCCGCCGGTCTTGCCAAGGGTTTAAAAATGAGAGTGATTGTTTTTGATCCCAATATTTCCTCTGAACATATTGAAAAAGAAGGATTTGAATATGTTTCTCTGGATCAATTGTATGAACAATCTGATTATATAACCATCCATGTTCCTAAAATGGATGCTACCACCAATCTTCTGGATGCCAAGGCCTTTGATAAAATGAAAGACGGCGTTATGGTCGTCAATTGTGCCCGTGGAGGCATTATTAATGAATCTGATCTTTATGATGCTATCCAATCCGGGAAGGTTGCAGGCGCTGCCCTTGATGTATTTGCAACCGAACCTCCGGGAGAACATCCATTGCTCACACTTGACCAGGTCATTGCAACTCCCCATCTGGGCGCATCCACCAAAGAGGCCCAGACAAATGTTGCTGTTGCAGCGGCAAATCAGATTATAGCCTACCTGCTGCACGATACTGTTATTAATGCGGTCAATGTCCCTTCTGTTACGGGAGAAGTCTTAAAGCAGCTTAAACCCTTTTTGTATCTTGCTGAAAAAATGGGAAAAATGCAGTCTCAGATCACAAAGGGCGGGGTCAAAGAAGTCGCTGTCGAATATATTGGCAACTTTCCTGATTTAGATTTAAAACCCATTACCATATCAGCAATTAAAGAATTGCTTGCCCAGTTTGTTGCCCATGAGGTTAATTCTGTTAATGCGATTTCTTTTGCCAATGAAATGGGGATTAAAATTTCAGAATCTACGTCAAAAGAGGCAGGCAATTTTCTGAATCTTATCCGGATTACCGTGGTAACACAGGAAGAAACCAATATCCTTGAAGGAACCATTTTCGGAAAAGATGAAGCCCGGATTGTCCGGATTAATAAGTTTCGTTTAGAAGTCATTCCCGAGGGACACTTAAGCTTGATTCATAATGTTGACAAACCCGGTTCCATCGGTTCAATGGGTATGACACTTGGCAAACATAATATTAATATTTCCCGTATGACAGTGGGCAGAGAAGAAGACGGTCAGAGAAATATTATTGTCCTGAAAACTGACTCTCCTGTTCCATCTGAAGTTGTAAAAGAAATCGAAGATCTTGAGCTTGTTATCAGTATGAAGACCTTTGAATTATAATAATTAAAGATCCTTTTGAAGTATGAACCTTGTTCTTTTAGAAGATAATGATTTTATTGCCCAGAACCATGTCAAACTCAAAAGCAGGCGGTTCTACCATTTGTCTTCTGTCAACAAGGTAAAGATAAATGATCAACTGGTGTGCGGCCTTCTTAATGGGAAGGTCGGTACTGGTTTGATTACCGGAATATCAAATACTTCTCTTGAAATGAAGGTTAGTCTTACTAAAGATCCGCCGGACTCTTTACCGTTAACCATTGTGTTAGCACTGCCAAGACCCAAAATGTTAAAACGGATTATAGAAAGTGTCACAAGTCTTGGTGTTAAAAAGATTTATCTCATAAATTCCTGGAGAGTAGAAAAAAGTTTCTGGCAAAGTCCGATGCTTGATGAAGAAAATTTAAAAAAATATATGATGCTGGGGCTGGAACAAAGCCGTGATACAATATTACCTGAGATTTATCAAAAAAGATTTTTTACTCGATTTGTAAAAGAGGAACTTGAGGCTATTGCAAAAAACAGCCTTTGTATCACAGCCCATCCAAAAGCTTCAAAAATCTGCCCTTCAGGTG
>QMMT01000230.1 GCA_003647385.1 Deltaproteobacteria bacterium | reverse complement strand
GGCCCGCATGGACGAGGAGGGGTTTTTCTATCTAAAGGGTCGGGCAGGGGATATGTATATCTCAGGAGGGGAAAACGTCTATCCGGCAGAGGTTGAAAAAATCCTCAAGCTCCACCCAAAAATCGAGGATGTGGCAGTTGTGGGAATGGCAGATGATACATGGGGTGAAACTGGGCATGCTTTTGTCATTTTGTCCCCAGATGAAACACTGACACAAGAGGATGTCATTGCCATGTGTCAGGGCAAACTTGCAAAATACAAATGGCCCAAAAAGGTAACGTTTAAATCAGAGTTTCCCCGCACTTCCCTTGGTAAGGTCAGAAAAGGGGAGCTTTCTTAATCTTTTAATGTGAACCGCCATTTGCAGAACATGTCATCCGGGTGGGGATCCGGCGGTGCAAAAACGCATTCTACATTGATACGATCATCAATTACCTTTGCAAAGCTTTGAAATTCTTTCTTGTGCATGTGTTTGCAGACATACTCTCCCTGGCCGCGGTCTATCCGGGCCTGCTGTGCCGGGCAGGACGGTACTGTGATGATTACTTCATCTTTGTTCTCTTCAAAATCATAGCCCACAAGAATACACCAGGGAAATAATTTTAACGCTTTAACAAATCCTGCAAGTCCTTTTTCAGCAATATTGAATTTGCCTTTAAGATCTTTGGCTGCATAGCCTGCCACCTGCTTCCATACTTGTTCATTGATTTTTTCTGCTGTGGGCTGGTCAAAATTTTCATCAATCTTGATGAACCAGAATGCATCCATGACCCTGTAGTTCCATAAAAGGAATTCAATATAAGTCTGAAGCTCTTTTTTGTTCATGGTTTTAAAAACGTCTAAATTCATTGGGAACCTTTATCTATTGGTTATTGTTTTTATCTAAAACTTTTTGGATAGCTTTTGCAAGTTCTAATATTGACATTGGTTTCATGAAATAGGCGGCAATCCCACAGTAAGTGTACCGATAGATTCCATTCTCTGTTTGCCGGTGATGGTTCAGTTCAATAATCAGTTTAAAATTTTTTAAAATTTGTGTACACTTGGCTTATTTGAACTCGGGCTTTCCATCAATAAAGGAGAAAATATATGCCATTATCATTCAGGTCTCAAAGTCATGGTAACATTGCCTTTGGTTTTTTTAATATTGAGTCGGATATGCTGTTGCTGGAAAATTATTTCTTTTTTGCCGATGATTTCTGCAGATGGATAAATCAGATGGCAAAGCAGGATGGTGCCGGTACAAAACCGTTGCAGTGCCTGGCGTATTCTATTGATGATCCCAATGATATCGGAGATTTAATGGGTGCTATACACGGTATTCGATTCACCGGGTTTATTGGGAAACTGTATACCCTTTTTCCTTTTCCTGATGACCCCAAAGCGTTCAAGCAGAACCCGGAAGGATATCAAACCCGGGATATTGTGTTATCAGAGATTGAAGGTGTTGCCAAAAGAGAATATATCCAGATTGAGTTTTTTAAGGACGGGTCAGTTAAAGTCGGCCCTTATCTGTTTGATAACGCTATCTTTCATGACCTGCTCCGATACGTATGGCAGGGGGGGTATCCCCGATGGAAAGATGAAAAAAGACCGGGATATGTACTTGAGATGAAACAGAGTGTCCAGGACAGTCACAATTCCTTTTTTAAAGGAGTGTTTTCATCGGTAAGGATTTAATGTATGGTAGGGCAATTTAATTTCTAATTTTGAAAGGAAAATCTATATGCCTATAGCAGATAAAATGATCAAAATGGTTGAAGCAGCATCTATGATTCGTAAGATGTTTGAAGAAGGAATTCGGATGAGAGAAAAATATGGGGCGGATAATGTATTTGATTTCTCCCTTGGGAATCCAGATGTCCCGCCGCCGGTAGTAGTAAAAGAAACATTGATCGAGCTCATTAACAGCCCTGCGATATCCCACGGGTACATGCCCAATCCGGGATATCCCCATGTACGGCAGGCTGTGGCTGATTATCTGAACAAGGAATATGATGTGGGGATCACATCGGATTTGATTGTGATGACTGCGGGTGCGGCAGGGGCCTTGAATGATATCTTGCGGGCCTTGTTAAATCCAGGAGAGGATATTCTGACACCGGCACCCTATTTTGTTGGCTATAACCAGTATGCCTTTGTTGCCGGTGCAAATCTAAAAACGGTTGTTTCACTTAAAGATTTTCATCTCGATCTTGATGCTATTGAATCGGCCATTACTAAAAATACACGGGTCATGTTGATTAATTCTCCCAATAATCCGACGGGTGCAGTATATACAAAAGAAGAACTGGATGGGCTTGGAAAATTGCTGGATGCAGCAAGCGCAAAATTTGGGAAACGGATTTACCTGGTTTCCGATGAGCCTTACAGAAAAATTGCTTATGATGTTGATGTTCCGTCTATGTTTGATGTCTATCCCCACACCATAGTCCTGACCTCTTATTCCAAGGAGCTCTCCCTTGCCGGTGAAAGGATTGGGTATCTTGCCATTCATCCCGCTGCTGAAGATGCAGACATGATCGCAGGAGCGGCAGGCGTGACCAATACCATGATGTATGTGAATGCACCCGCTCTTTTTCAGCAGGTGGTGGGACAGCTCCAGGGGGTTGCGGTGGATATCAATATTTATAAAAAACGCCGTGATATGTTTAGTGAAGGGCTTCATGCGGCAGGGTATGAATTTGATGTGCCAAAAGGAGCCTTTTATCTGTTTCCCAGAAGCCCCATAGAAAATGATGTGGACTTTGTGAAGATTTTAAGTGAACAGAATATTCTTGCGGTTCCAGGGGCAGCATTTGGCGGGCCAGGCCATTTCAGGCTTTCCTATGCAGTGCCTGACAAAACCATCAAAGGCTCCTTTGAAGGATTCAAAAAAGCCCTTGATAGTGTAAAATAAAATTTTGTGCCCTGTTGCTGGACTGCCAAAGGCGGCAGGGCCAAATAGTTATCCGGATGTTTTTTCAAACTCTTTCATAAGAGAGACCAGATCATTGATGGCATCAAGGCCCGTTGCATTATAAATGGATGCGCGGCATCCGCCAACACTCCTGTGGCCCTTGAGACCGCCCATTCCGTTTTCAACAGCTTTTGCCACAAAGGCTTTTTCAAGGTCTTCATTTGGCAGACGGAAGGTGACATTCATTAAAGATCGTGATCCTTTGTCTGCTGTTGCACGGTAAAAGCTGGAATCATCCAGAAAATTGTATAACAGGTCAGCTTTTTCACGGTTTTTTACATCCATTTGCTCAAGACCCCCAATGGTTTCTTCCAGCCATTTTATTACCAGCTGGATGGTATAAATAGCAAAACAGGGCGGTGTGTTGAACATGGAATTCTTATTGGCAAAGGTGTTATAGTTTAACATGGTGGGGATATTATCCGGGGACAGGTCCAGAAGATCCTGTCGGATAATGACCATGCAGACGCCGGCCGGGCCGATATTTTTCTGGGCACCGGCGTAGATCATACCGATGTTGCTCATATCAAGGGGTTTTGACATGATATCCGAGGACATATCAATGACCATGGGAACCTGCCCTGTATCGGGAAGGGATTCAAACTGGGTGCCTTTAATTGTATTATTTGATGTCAGATGCACATAAGCCGCATCTTTGTTAAAAGAAATATTATTTGGGATATAACAAAAATTTTTATCTTCGGAAGAGGCCACAACCTTTATGGGCTTGTTTTGAATCTGGGCTTCCTTAATGGCTTTGGTAGACCAGGTTCCTGTATTGATATAGTCTGCACTTCTGCCGTCTGACAGAAAATTTAACGGGGCCATGCAAAACTGCATACTGGCGCCGCCCTGTAAAAAGAGAACATGATACTGGTCATCAAGTTTTAAGAGCCGTTTGGTCCGTTCAATGGCATCATTGATGACATCATCAAACCAGGGGGACCTGTGGCTGACCTCAGTGATGGACATGCCGCTGCCCTTAAAATTTAGAAACGAGTCCTTGATTTCTTCAAGGACGGGAAGAGGTAGTGCGGCAGGCCCGGCATTAAAATTATGGATTCAGTCTTTCATGGGTGGGTTTCCTTATCGTTTTTTTATAGTGGATAAAAGGCAAACCCGGAAGACTGTTTTTGTCAGGTGACAAAAGCCTCCGGGTTTGCCAGGTAAAGGTCCTATTCTATCTTGCCTGTTTCGGTTTTGGTAAAAGTTCAAGATCTTTTAATGCCGCATCAATCTGTTCCTGAGGAAGTTCATGATCAGTAAGTTTTCCTCTAAAGTATGATTCATAGGCTGCAAGATCCACAAGACCATGTCCGCTCCAGTTGAAGAGGATGGTTTTTTCTTTTCCTTCTTCTTTGGCTTTAAGGGCTTCTCGGATGGTCATGGCAATGGCATGGTTACACTCAGGCGCAGAAATAAAGCCTTCGGATCGGGCAAAAGTCATGCCTGCTTTAAAGGTTTCCATCTGGTGGATGGATTCGGGACGGATAAGGCCATCTAAAATCATCTGGCTGACAATGGGTGACATCCCGTGGTATCGTAACCCCCCTGCATGGATGGGGGCCGGAACAAAATTATGGCCCAGGGAATGCATGGGTAAAAGCGGAGTCATCTGGACCGTATCGCCGAAGTCATAGGCAAAGGGTCCCCTTGTCATGGTGGGGCAGGAAGTGGGTTCTACACCGATGATATCAATATCTTTGCCGTTTATTTTGTCCAGGGCAAAGGGGAAGGCAAGACCGGCAAAATTACTGCCGCCGCCGGCACTTCCGATAATGACATCCGGATAGTCTCCGGCCATTTCCATCTGCTTCTGGGCTTCAAGGCCGATGATGCTTTG
>QMMT01000229.1 GCA_003647385.1 Deltaproteobacteria bacterium | reverse complement strand
GTTTAAAGTCATAAAAAAATTAAAAAATAAATGTTGATAGTTTTGATTAACAATTGCTGTAGAATGTGTAAAGAAGAAATTGTTTGATTTTTCAGTGGTTTCAAGTTAAAGGGGTTTAACGGAGGAAAATATGGATAAAGAATCATACGGGCAGCATATTATTTTTATCATTATTTTATGCACCATCGTTTTTTTGAGCTATTGTCTTCTCCCGTCAACGCAACCCCTGGAGATGACGCATAAAACATCAAAAAAAGCGCAAACCAAAATTGATTTGCTTCAAAAGGACAAGAGGACAATCGTCCCTGAAAAGGTCGTTGTAAAGGAAGCAATCGTAAAACAAGCTGTTGTGGCAGAAACCAAAGGTGAGGCACAAAAGGTGGAAAAGGTAGCGCAGATATCAGGGAATGGGGATAAAACGCTGCAAATTGATGTCATACCCATGGATAATCCGTTGTATAAAGTACACAAAAAAGGGGTTGTACAATTTACCCATCAAAATCATGTGGAAAAATATTTAATTTCCTGCGGCAGTTGTCACCATGATGAAACTGGAAAACCCTTGGAGTTAACGTTTAATGACACGCCCAAAGGATGTATCGAATGTCATAAAGGAACTGAAAAACCAAAGGGTGAAAAGCTGGGAAAAAAAGAAAAAATAATGAAATACCATTTTGAAGCGCTGCATGCCAATTGTATTGACTGTCACAAGGATTATAACAAGAAAAACGGTGATCCCAAGGGTAAGAAGCCTGCACCCACATCCTGCACAGCCTGCCATCCAAAGAAATAAGAACGGATCAGATACTGGAATGAAGTTTGCTGGACTTATTGCGCCAGCAGTATTGCTTACTGCATCCCGGCATCATAAATGTTTTTTCAAGGGTTTGTTTACGGGCAAAATTATCCAGAAGTTTTAATGCATTTCCTGTAACAAAAGAGATGAGTTTAATATCATTCTCTATAATTAAATCCGCAGGTTTTGTAGAGATAGCACCACAAATCAGAATTGTTACCCCCATTTTTTTCAGCAATTTTAACAGATCAGAAGGTATTGCAGGATTAAATGACGTATAGGTTTTATTTAAAATTATCCTGTTTTCAATGTCTGCAACAAAAAGAGTGCTGGCAGCATCAAAAACAGGCGATACCCGATTTCCCCAGACTGTTATGGCAATTTTCAATGATAACCTCCTTTTGGTTTTCTTTTATAGATTGCAAAGCATGTGCCTGAATGAAACAATAGTATAAATTGTTTTAATATCTTTAAATATTAGATGGTTATCGTATAAACTGAATCGATTCGAGTTAATAAGGATATTGCAAAGAGTTGCAAAAGTAAGACGATTTTGATTGCAAGTGTTGCAAATTGAAAAAATAAAGGGAGTCTATAACGTCATTCCCAGTTTTTTAATTCTTCGAAAAAGGGTGCTTTTATGAATGCCCAGGTCTTTGGCTGCAGCGCTGCGGTTATAATTATTGCGTGCAAGAGCATCGGTAATCAGTTTGATTTGTGCTGATTTAACAGGGTCACCATTTTTCTCACCGCTGAGGGTGGATGGCAGGGATAAAAAACCGGGTAAATGTCGTAGTTTTATATACCCCTCTGAACAGAGGACAAAGGCATGCTCAATGATGTTTTCAAGCTCACGGATATTGCCTGGAAATTCATGGGACATAAATGCCTGGAGAACTTTTTTATCTGTTCCCTGAATAAATTTTCCCTGGCGGATATTCATTTTTTGGATAAACCGGTCCACAAGAAGCGGAATATCTTCCATTCGATGTCTCAGCGGTGGTAAGGAAAGCCGGATAACATTAATCCGGTAATAGAGATCCTGCCTGAACTGCTTGTCAGAGACAAGGTCATCAAGCTCCTTGTTGGTGGCAGCAATAATGCGAATATTGGTTTTTTCTTGCTCAAGAGCTCCAAGAGGGGTGAACTCATGCTCCTGAAGAACCCGAAGAAGGCTGACCTGAAAGGCCGGGCTCGTATCCCCGATTTCATCAAGAAAGATAGTGCCGCCATCGGCAAGGGCAAATTGACCGGGTTTGTCCCTCATGGCATTGGTAAATGCCCCTTTTTTATATCCAAAGAGCTCAGATTCCAGAAGCGTATCCGGGAGAGCCCCGCAGTTAATGGCAATAAAGGGTTTGTCTTTTCTATGGCTCATATTATGGATGGCCCGGGCTAGCAATTCTTTTCCCGTACCGGTTTCTCCCTCTATCAAAACCGAAGAATCACTATCCGATACCTGGGGCAGGATATTAAAGATACTTTTCATGGCATCACTGTTGCTGATCATATCTTCCACTTTAAACTTTGTTGAGAGTTCTTTTCTTAACTGCTCAACAAGCGAGTGATCCCTGAAGGTTTCAATTCCACCGATAACATCATTGTTTTTATCGATTAAAAGGCAGGTGGATGCCGTGATGGGTATTTTTTTCTTTTCACTGTTAATAATATACCCGGAGGAGTTGATAAAGGGTTTTCCTTCTTCCATGGTCCTTTTGAGCGCACAATCCTGTTCACACATATTGGAACGAAAGACTTCCCAGCAATGTCGGCCCATGGCATCTTTGCGCAAAATGCCGGTTATCTCCTCTGCTGCCCGGTTAAAAGAGGTGATTTCCCAATTATAATTTATCGTAAAAACACCATCTGATATGCTTTCAAGGATGACCCTGGTCGTATCTTCAGTCAGCGGACCGAGTTTCTTTTTCTTTTTCATTTTTTTTAAGTCCAATAGTTTTTTATATTAAAACTATTGCTATGTTAATCATTCATCACCCTTTCGTCCAGAGAATGGCTTTTCTTTTTTTCGGGAGTATTTTTTGCAGGTCTTCTAATTTGCCGAATGTCAGGATGTCTGCCATGCAGTGTTGGACGCAGGCAGGCTCCAGTCCCTGTTTAACGCGGCCGGCACAAAAGACGCAGGCCCGGGTAAAGGTAGGGATATTGGTAATAAACAATTTGTCATTGGGAAGGGTGTGGATGAATTCAACGACTTCAACTCCTCCCACTTTCCCGGCAGGACGATTGTATTCCTGTTTACAGGCCACTTCACACGTCTTACAGCCGGTACAATATTCATAATCGATGAGCATTCCATATTCTGACATCTTAAATTATCCTTTCGCCTTATAGACTTTGCACAACATACTTTTAATGGGAGAGCCCAGTCCCCCTTTGCCTTCATGGGACATGGGAATAAGCTGGTTGACGTTGACATCCCAGACACCGAACAACGAAGGTTCTTTACCTTCTTTTTCCGGAAACCACCATCCATGCTCTGCCATGACGATATCCGGATGAATAACAGGGGTAACAAGAGCTTTTACCGTAATTTTTCCCAGCCAGTTCTCAACACAGACCTTTTCTCCATGTTCGATCCCGTATTTTTGTGCCGTATCCGGATGGATTTCTAAAACTGGCTCTTTTTGCTGTTCACGCAGCCAGGGAATCTGTCGGTGTTCTGAATGAAAGTAGGGTCCCATCCGTCGACCCGTGCAGAGGATGAGGGGATAATCCTTGAACAGATCAGGTGTGTTGACAGGGCTGTAGGGCGGTTCTTCATGGTAAGGCATTGGATCCAGTTTCCATTTTTCAAGCCAGGAAGAATAAAGTTCAATTTTCCCCGATGGTGTCTTGAATCCTGGTTTTTTATCTTCCCGGAGCAACCCTTTTTCGTATCTGAAGTAAGGTCTGCTGGGGTGCCCCTTGGGCGGAAGCATCCAGGTCTTGTCACACAGATCTTTATAGGTGATGTCAGCGGATTTTAAAAGCGTGTCAAAAAGCTGCTCTGTATTATCATAGGGGAAGTCTTTCATGAATCGTTTGCAAAGTTCCAGGTTGATCTCAATATCAGACTTGCACTCTCCCACTTCAACTATCTTTTTAATAGCATTTAACGGTACCCACCAGGCCCGTAACGAGTCTTTTTCAAGAAAGGTTGCAGCGGGCAGAATCACATCACACAGCATGGCTGTCGGTGTCATGAAAAGATCAACACAGACGGTAAAATCAAGCTTTTTAATGGCCTTATGCCATTTTTTGGGTTCCATTCCGGTGCAGGCAATGGGATTGGCTGTCTGTATCCACATTCCCTTAACCTCATATGGATCACCGGAGAAAATCTGTTCCAGGACTTTATCCGGCTGGGCCCAGGCCCTGAAATCTTTAATCGGTCCATAATCATGCATACCGATCCTTTTTTGCTCTACCTCAGGGGGAAGGCTTAAAATCGAACCGCCTGAATGATAGGGATAGGTCACAACATCATAGGCATACCGGGCAATGGCATTACCACCGGGGTTGTCAAGGTTTCCGGTGAGGCACCAGAGATGATTGATGGCCTGGGAGGTAGGAATAGTCGACGGGATGGTATCAATGGGAAGTCCCCAGTGGAGGGCAGACGGCTTGCTTTTGGCATACATGCGGGCGGCTTTTTTGATTTTATCAGCCGGGACCCATGTGATTTCAGAAACTTTTTCCGGTGTATAGGCCTCAGCGTTTTCTTTATACAGGGTCCAGACAGTTTTGACCTTGGCCTTTGAGCCATTGGCAAGCGTAAGGTCAAATTCTCCTTCCATTGACGGTGTTATATCACTCTTTTGATAGGCTTGGTTTTCTGTATCCCATACCACAAAGCTGTCTGAGACCGGGTCGTGGGCAATAAAATTAATGTCTGAGCCGTCTTCTTTGAGATCACTTTCTCTTAACAGGGCCGGGGATTCCTGGTCGGTTCTCACCAGAAACGGGGAATTGGTCCATTTTTCAATGAAATCCATATTGATAAGATCTT
>QMMT01000228.1 GCA_003647385.1 Deltaproteobacteria bacterium | reverse complement strand
TTGTTACATTGTATTTTGCGCTGTCCAGTATAAAAATCCCATTTTATTCAGGGATTATGACTATTTTTTTAAACCTTGTCTTATGTAATTTGTTTATCGACAGGCTTGGGCTTAAGGGGCTTGTCCTCTCTGTTTCCATATCTTCCATGGTGGGATTTATCTATTTATTTATCAAAGTCCCTGGTGGCGTGAATATTGATAAATTTGAGATAATTGTTTCTGCTTGCAGATCGCTTTTTTTATCTGTTATAATGTTTTTTCTTGTCAAACTGGCTGCATCATTTATTCCAGTGAAAGAGGGTAATTTGTTTTGGTTTGGAACAGGGGTGGCGGGCTGTATATGTTTTGGAATGGCTTTTTATTTTGGTGCAAATCTTCTTATTTCAAGCCCGGAGTTGAAAATGATAAAAAAAGGGTTGGGTCAGAATAAAACATGACAATGCTTGAAAAAACAGGTGTTTATATTTCAATAGGCATCATTGTGATATTGTTATTTCTCATTGTTTTCTCAAAACATGGTGTTTTAGATTATAGAATGTTAAAACAAAAAGAAACCGCTATTTTAGATCAGGTCCAGACGGTTGATATAGCCAATCAAAAACTTGAAAATGAAGTGAAAAGTTTAAAAACAGATATGAATTATATCAAGCATGTGGCAAAACATGAACATGATATGGCTGAAAAAGATGAGATCATTTTTAAAGATAAATCAGATCATAAAGGAAATACGCCATGAATGATGAGTTAAAAACGCTGGAGCTTGCAAAGATTTATGAAAACCAGGGATATTATGAAGATGCCTTTGAAATTTACTCGTTCCTGGATGAAAAAGATTCTTCAAATGAAATCAAAGAGGGTTTGGTGCGCATGGAAAAAAAAATAAAAGATGAAGAAAAGCATGAATCTCATCCTAAAGAAAATATTTCCAGGCTTTTTGAAAAGTGGTTGAAGTTGATGGTTTTAAAACAACGGCTTGATCATTTTACCAGAATTAAATCACGATTATCCTGACAATGATCCAAAAAGATTTAAAAGGTATCTTTCTTCTTGTATTTTTTGCTCTTATAGCGGCCTTTTCTTATAATTATTTATCCCCTTTCGGTATTGCACTCTTTGGTCAGTGGGAACCATCAAAAGGAGTTGTCACATCTTATTCAGGTACAGATTCTGTCGAGGCCTCAATCGAGATTAAATCCATTGAAATGATAAAACAAATAGTTAAAAAAAAAGAAAGAATTATTCTGGATGTAAGGCCCCGTGAAATTTATAATCAAGGGCATTTGCCCGATGCATTGTCTTTCCCATTGAAAGATTTTGATGACAGTGTCAGTCAATTGATACGTTCAATAGACCGACAGTCCGCACTCCTGGTTTATTGTTCAAGTGTCGGGTGTACAGACAGCCATACCTTTGCCGCACGATTGAAAAACTTAAGATATACCGATGTCAAAGTGTTTTCAGGTGGATTCAGACAATGGCAGAAGGTGGGATATGAAATCCAGAAAAATGAAAAATAATTATACACCCGTCCTGCTTTTTATCATCAAACTTATGCTTGGCATTACCTTTATCTATGCCAGCTATCATAAGATTGCAGATCCAGCCGGGTTTGCCAAAATCCTATATGGATATGAGATTTTTCCAGGGTCCAGTATCAATATTCTGGCAATCACCGTTCCATTTGTAGAACTTGTTGCAGGATTCAGCCTGATTTTGGGGCTGTTTCCACGATCTGCAGTTTTGATTATCAATGCATTACTTTCAGGATTTATTCTTATCATTGGGTTTAATCTTTTACGGGGTCATCAATTTGACTGTGGCTGTTTTGTCTTTTCAAGTGAAAATCAGACCGCATCAAACATTTATCTTTTGATCAGAGATTTTTTAATGCTTGCATCAGGGATTTATTTTTTGCGGAATACTACTGCATCCTGACAATACGAAAGCCAAGACTGTTTCTTTTTACCCCTGGCTTATAATAACTTCTGTAAGCTGACCGCTGGTATTTGCTGGTTTGATACCACCCGCCACCCCGAATAATTTTATGGTTTCCAATCTGGCTTAACGGATCGACAATATTATCTTTATATGTATCTGTCACAACACCGACCCTGGTTCTCCAGAAATTACGCCATTTGCATGAGTCAAGGACCCATTCCTGAGCATTGCCGTGCATATCATAAAGTCCCCACTTATTAGGGGCACTTGTTTTAACCGGGTGGGGTTTAAAATCTCTTGAAGGGTTCTGGATTCCGGAGTTGTAGCAGTACCATGCCATGTTTATAAGGGCTGGTTCAGGCTCATTGCAGGAAAAAGTGGTAACAGGGCCTTGAGCAAAAGCAGTTGTTGATCCGGCCCGGCAGGCGTATTCCCACTCCGCTTCAGTGGGTAGACGGTATTTGTTTGTTCCTTCCCAGTCATTAAGCACACGGATAAATTCGATGCATTCGTTCCAGGAAACCGAATCAACGGGATACGTTTTTCCAAGTCCTGAAAATGAGGAGGGGTTAAATCCCACCAGTTTTTCCCATTGTCCCTGGGTGACTTCTGTCTCTCCCATATAAAAACTTTTTGAAATAACGACCCTGTGTCGTTTTTCATTCCATTGACGACCTTTTTCAGATTCAGGGCTTCCCATCAAAAAGGTCCCATTGGAAATAAGAATAAACCGCATCCCAAGCTTATTGGTATAGATATTTGTCTGGGCAAACCCGGGTTGAAGAAAAAGACTGAGAAATGAGATAAAAATAGCTGTAACAATAGATTTCATAAAATTGTCCTAAGTATAATAACTAAGATTACGTATGAAAACTCTATCATACAATTGATCTGTAGTTCAATAATGAAATTTACTTATGTGGAATTTACTTATTATTTTAAGTTTATGGGTTGAAAATAAAGTTTAAGATGATATTAAAGTGTTAGTCATAAAAAAATCTAAACAGGAGCTTTGCGATGAAACCCAAAGGTAAACCTGAGTCAAAAATACCCACAACAAAAACCAATACCAATAAAAAAAAAGCATTTGAGGGCAGGGATGGTGCAAAAAAACTGGATGCTTCCCTTTTACGGAAAAACGAATTTGCACTGATCATTTTAGGCGCTCTGCTCTTGACCATTATCATATTTTTTCTCTTTTTCAGATCTTCTGGTCCTAAAACAGAACCAATTAAAAAAGGCATTTCAAGCAGTACATCCTTTGCTGATCTTGAAAAAAGAATTAAAAATATTGAACAGGCGCTTCAACTAAAGGGGAAGTCGGTTCATCTATCAGGTGATAAAACAGACAAAAAAGTACAGGACATTGATCCTATAAAGGATCGTGTGACAAGACTTGAAACAGCATTTTCAGT
Organism: Deltaproteobacteria bacterium; assembly: GCA_003647385.1. GTDB lineage: Bacteria > Desulfobacterota > Desulfobacteria > Desulfobacterales > Desulfobacteraceae > Desulfobacula. The sequence continues at coordinate 1,461 of QMMT01000228.1, read as the reverse complement.
AAAATTTGATTCTTTAATAGAAAGAATGGGAAAAATTGAAAAAAATATTTTGACGCTTAAAAACAAGCCTGCCGCAACCGTGACACCAAAACCCGTGGCAAAAAAACCTTCAACACCGGTAAAAAAGGCCATAAAAAAAGAGAAAAAGGCCTCCATGTTTCATACCGTTACAAAAGGGGAAACTCTTTACAGTATCAGCAAAAAATATAATACCAGCATAGCCGCCTTGCGCAAACTCAATAATCTGACCACGACTGCCAAGATTTACCCGGGAGATAATATTCTTATAAGGTGATACGTTTATATGCCTTTGATAAAATTTCTGATCAGTTTTTTCCCCTGAATTGTCATAAAGGATTCAGGGTGAAACTGGACACCGTAAGTTGGATGCTCTTTATGTTGAATCCCCATTATTTCACCATCATAAGTCTTTGAGGTAACGCTCAGGCAGGCAGGGAAGTTTTCTTTGGAAACTGCCAGAGAATGGTACCGCATGACGGTAAAGGATTCGTTGATACCCGAATAAATATGTTCTCCGTCACAAGTCACTTTGGACGTTTTGCCATGCATGATCTTTTTTGCCTGTATGATTTGCCCGCCAAAGCTCTGGGCAATAACCTGGTGTCCAAGGCAGACACCAAGAATGGGAACGAGTCCTGAAAAATATTTGACAACGTCAAGGGAAATGCCGGCGTCTTCAGGACGGCCCGGCCCCGGGGATATGACAATGGCTCCCGGTGTTAACGTTTTAAGATCATCAATGGATACCTGATCATTTCTAAAGACTTTTGTCTTCACTCCCGTATCAAGGATATAGTGAACCAGATTAAAGGTGAATGAATCATAATTATCGATAACTGCAACTAACATTTATCTGCCTTAAAACAAGTGATTATTTGTGGATACTTTTCAGTATTATTATTGTCGTAAATATTTCATATACAAGTTTTCTTGATCAGTGTGTACCAGAAACCAGCATAAATTTCAAAGTCAGTATCAAATTTTTCACTGGCCGATTATTGCCGTACCGAATGGAGCATCAATGAGCGTACGGGTTGAAATCGTGCCGCTCCAGTTTGAGGAGCCTGGTTTCACTCGCAGCTTGGTACCATCAGTTATTTCAGTCAGGGTGGACGTCATGGTGTGGAACGGGTCATTGTAACCGCCAAAACCAGAAGATGATGCGTTGAAATCAAGCCAGAAACCGTCAATACACTTCAGTGATTCCCAGTCGATACCGCTTGCCCACTCAATCATAGCATACACCTGTGGAAGAACAATATCGGCATGGCCGCCCCCGTAATTGAAAAGGACAACGATATTAAAGCCGTTGGAATATTGCTGTATCCTCGTGCTGGTACCGCGGAGCCCGCCGTTTTTTGCAGCATCTACAGCGCTGCTTATGAAGGCACCGCTCTCGACATTATAATGATCCATGAAGGTAAGAAGCGGTGCAGCGCT
>QMMT01000227.1 GCA_003647385.1 Deltaproteobacteria bacterium | reverse complement strand
CTTATCAATCATACAACAAAAAATAATATCAGGGACTGCCTGCTTTGGAGGACATATGATTTCCATTGCATTTTGATTATTCGTTTGATATTGTCATAACCAAATTACCTCTAAATTAGAATATTAGATATCGTTTCCAACACCTTTATTTTGGGCTAAAGTTATTAATGATTTCTGCGAAATATTAAACAAGATGATCAATTAATAAAAACAGAGAAAAAAATATGCTTAACAGAATAAGCCCGGACAAAACACAGGCGTGGGAAAAGCTCACCGACCACTATCAACAGATAAAAGATATTAAGATGAAAGATCTTTTTAGTGAAGACTTTCAACGGTTTAAAAAATTTTCCATCCGATTTAATTCTATTCTCGTTGATTATTCCAAAAATAGAATCAATGAACAAACCTTGAAACTTTTAACGGATCTTGCTGAAGAAGTCAGGCTGCAGGATGCCATTGACAAAATGTTTTCCGGAAAGTTTATAAATGAGACAGAAAACCGGCCTGTCCTGCATACGGCATTGCGAAATGTAGAGAATACCCCCGTGCTGGTTGACGGTCATGATGTAATGCCGGGGATCAATGCTGTACTTGCGAAAATGAAGGACTTTTCTTCAAGGGTTATTTCAGGCCAATGGAAAGGCTATACGAAAAAAAAAGTGACTGATATTGTTAATATTGGGATTGGTGGGTCAGATCTTGGGCCTGTGATGGTTACCCAATGTCTTAAACCCTATGCAAAAAACGGATTGTCAGTCCATTTTGTATCAAACATTGACGGCACACATATTACTGAAACCTTGAAAACCCTTGATCCTGAAACCACTTTGTTTATGATAGCGTCTAAAACATTTACAACCCAGGAAACAATGACCAATGCGTTTACAGCGCGGAAATGGTTTTTAAAGTATGCTAAAAAAAAATCCCACGTGGCCGAACATTTTGTGGCGTTGTCCACAAATTCAAAGGGGGTGCAGGAATTTGGAATTGATACGAACAATATGTTTGAGTTCTGGGACTGGGTGGGAGGACGGTATTCACTCTGGTCTTCCATCGGCCTTTCCATTGCCTGTTATATCGGTTTTGAGAATTTTGAAAAACTGCTTTACGGTGCCTTTGAGATGGACCAGCATTTTAAGAGAACAGACTTTAACGAAAATATACCGGTAATACTGGGATTAATTGGAATTTGGTACAATAATTTTTTCGGTGCACAGACAGAAGCCATTTTACCTTATGATCAATACATGCATAGGTTTGCTGCTTACTTTCAGCAGGGCAATATGGAAAGTAACGGGAAAACCATTGATAGAAATGGACAAAAAGTCCCTTATCAAACCGGTCCTGTTATTTGGGGTGAACCCGGAACAAACGGCCAGCATGCCTTTTACCAGTTAATTCATCAGGGGACAAAACTTATTCCTACAGATTTTCTGGCACCTGCCAAAAGCCATAATCCCATCGGCGATCATCACAAGATTCTGCTGTCAAATTTTTTCGCCCAAACCGAAGCCCTTTTAAATGGGAAAACCCGCGAAGAAGTTGTTGATGAACTTAAACGAGCCGGAAAAAGCAATGAAGAGATCCAGGCCTTAGCACCCCACAAAGTTTTTTCAGGTAATCGTCCGTCAAATTCAATCTTGTTTAAAAAACTTTCGCCGCGCGTTCTTGGAAGCCTTATCGCTATGTATGAGCATAAAATTTTTGTTCAGGGTATCATCTGGAATATTTTCAGTTTTGACCAATGGGGTGTTGAATTAGGCAAGCAGCTGGCAAAAAAAATCCTTCCTGAATTAACGCATAAAACATCTGTTATATCTCATGATTCTTCCACGAATGGATTAATGAATACCTTTAAAGAGTGGTCGTAAAGGTTTTTAAAAATAATTTTAAATCAGAGAGGTAAGAAATTGAGCATCAAAAAACAGTATTTAAAGACCCGCCCGGTCTGTAAGGTGACATTCAGACTCTCCAGTAAAGAAACCCGGGATGTAAAAAATGTTTTCCTCGTTGGCGAATTCAACAATTGGAATGAAACTGCAACACCGATGAAACCGCTTAAAAAAGGTGGATTCGTTGCCACCCTCGTTCTGAATACAGACAAAGAGTATCAATTTAGATACTTTTTTGATCGGACCACCTGGGAAAATGATCCCCAGGCCGATCTATATGTTCACTCTTCTTATGGAAGCTGCGATAATTCCGTTATAAGAATATAAAAAGACACCCCTCATTAAATTACATGAGCGGGCAAATGACAGGATCGTCAGTGTCGTAACCAGTGTATTACCCTGGCAACCTCACTTGACCCCCACGCCTGTGCATCACACCCCCTCGGGGTATGAGGGAAGTCTCCATCAAGGATTTCAGGGATATATCCTGCGGCACCTTTTCTCATCAAATCAAGCACACTGCCCAGCCATGCAAGACTTGTAGAATGACTGTTTCTACCAAATACCTTTGCCCAGGCTTCACAAAATACCGGAAACGGCCATGTCCATGCTGTGCCATTATGATAGGCAGGTTTTCTTTGCGTGTCTTCGTCCCCTTTATATTCTCCTGAATAAGGAGCATGGGGATCTTTTAGCAATTTATCATTATAAAAAATATGAATGGGCATTTTAACTTTTCTGTCAGCAAGACTTCGAATCCCGCCCGGCACCAGCAGTTCCTGACATGTTTCAACACATTTTTGTGCAATTTTTTTATCTTTTATCACATCAAGGGTGAACAAAAACAGCTGATTGGGTCTTAATGCATCGTCTGCAAGAGCGTTTTTTGCCCCGAAAGGACCATCTGAATGCAGGCAATCTGAAAAAAAGCCTGACCTTGCATTGTAAAAATGATCTAAAACAGCTTCTTGAACCCTTTTTGCTTTTTTCTGCCAGTCTATTTTATTGTCTGTATCAACAGATGCCAAAAAGTCCAGTGCATTATACCATAATGCCTGAATCTCAACCGGATATCCCTGGCGTGGAGACCCTGCCGGAAAATTGGTGTCCATCCATGTAAAATGAGCCGGGCTATACAATAACAGGGTCTCAGGATCAGCAACCACCCCTGTTTTAGTCCCCTTTATCAATGAATAGGCAATAGACAAAAGAATATCTTTAACACTCCGGCCATCAAGACTTTCATTTAAAAAATCAGAATTTTTTTCATTTTTAATCAAATCTTTACAACAGGCAAAAAACCATAAGGGCGCATCAGAGGTTTCAATATTACCAGCATCCTCACCGCAGATCATATTCGGCAGGGTCCCATTATTTTCAAATCTGCCAAAGAGCCTTAATACAGCTCTGGCTTCTGAAAACCGGCCCAATTCAATCAGGCCTCTGCAAAATATCAGGCTGTCTCTTCCCCAGTCCAGAAACCAGGGATATCCGGCCATGATACTTTTATCGCTGCCACGATCCACAATAAAGGCATCAAGACTTTTATTAACGGCCTCAAAAAGAGGTGTTCTTTTTTCAAAAACTTTTGAATCCAAGTCGTTTAATAGTTCATCGAAACAAATTTTTTTGTCCTGATTCTCAATGACATCTGCATTTAGCAATACCTTTTCACCCCCCAGACAAAAGACCTTAAAATATCCCGGGCTGAACAAGTCAGAATCGGGATCAAGCCCCCTTTGAGCCTCCAAAGGCCGATGAATCATATAATGCCATTCAGGCTCATGCACAAAATCCCCTTTTGATATGGCAATACTTAAGTTTTTCCCGTTTGAAAGGGAAAAAACAAATCGATCATCAAATGAAGCAATTGCATGGGGCCATGCATTTTCCGCCCCCTTGAACGCTTTAACGGTTTCATGAAAACTTCTGTCTTCGATATCTGGCCGGATGATAAGGGTCACCCCTTTATCATCATCAAGAAAAGATGAATTCTTTTCAGAGGATTTCACTCTTAACAGGGACAGGCTCACATGATTATCTTCAGGATCAATGGTGAGACAAAGCTCCAAAGCATAATACTTGCCTTCTGATGTAGGAATATGGAACAGCCATTTTCCACCGTGATCGTAAGAAAAAATAAATTTTTCAAGACAGTCCGGTGCAAGCGCTATGGAATATCCCTGAAAAACAGCCCATATTCTGTATCTTGACAGTACCATCCATCGGTTCTCAGGTTGGTGTTTGGCCATATTTGCCCCGAGAATTCCATCATACCGGCTGTCAAGCCTGCCCCACCAGGCAGCGGCCCTCATCATGCCCCCTTGTCTGGTGGTGCCCAATAATTTCAAAAATGGCGTTTTTACAATCTCCTGCCTTGTAAAGGACGACTGCATATATAAGACGTCACTGGGGGCAAGATATAACAATGAAGCTTTTTCAATCTGCGTGCCATTGGTTTCAAATACCCTGAGAGTTAACGTGCACTGCTCATGTTGATCCTTTATTTCTTTTGGAAAAAAGAGAGCGAAAAAACCTTGTCCGTCAAGGATTGGAATACCTTCTTCATAGCCCAGATATGTCTTGATAGAAGTTTTGATGAATTTTTTTTCACCCAGAATCCGGGCCCTGAATCCTGTCTTGCATCTTACTAAAAGGAAAAAACCCGGGGGAACCATCAATTGCCGTTTTAAATCCCTTTCCCAATCAAACACAACCACCCGGCTTTCTTTTGACTCTTTATTAAAAGAACGAATAAACTCAATTGGATCACGGGCAAAGGACAATGCCTCCTGCTCAACATTAATGCCTTTTATATCATTGTAGCCATTCAATCGGGCATGAATCGATAATACTTTTGCCTTAAGTTTTTGCAAATAAACCCTTTCGGGAGTACCATTTTTGTTCTTTGTGCTTTTTTCAATTGTTTT
>QMMT01000226.1 GCA_003647385.1 Deltaproteobacteria bacterium | reverse complement strand
TATTAAAGACCGATTATTAAACAAAAAACTTTTTAACAAAATCTATGATGAAGATATCTTTCTTGATAAAAAACTTCTCCCTCTTCTAGGGACAGCTCTTAAGCGCTTGAAAAGAATGCAAAAGACAGTTGGGTATGCCAATTTTTGTCTGTTGAATTTTGATGATGCCATAAAGATTGGAAAATCCTATTCAGCGATTGGTGCCTTTTCAAAGAAAGAACTATATTTTCTTGAAATGATTTTTTACTCCCGGGTGAACGATTATGGATTTATGGGCGAAAAACCCATTAAAACCATTACCGGAAAAATCATTAGAAAAGAGGTTAAAAAAATTCCCCGTACGGGAAATTATCTTTATCGCGGCAAACCCATGGAGATGTACAGCCAGATAAAAAAAGAAGTCGGTAAAGACGTCATCCTGACCTCAGGTGTTCGCAGCGTTATGAAACAGTTTCTGCTGTTTTTAAACAAGGCAAAAAAAAGTAATGGAAACCTTTCCATGGCATCAAGGTCTCTTGCACCACCGGGTTATTCCTTCCATGGTGTTGGTGATTTTGATGTGGGCAAGATTGGATATGGGATCCATAATTTTACAGAACGGTTCACGCAGACAAACGTATATAAAAACCTGACCGATCTTGGATATATAAAATTCAGATATGAACGCGATAATAATTTTGGTGTAAGATTTGAGCCCTGGCATATTGAAGTTGGTTAACATTAAAAAATATTTGTGCGGCTTGCTCTTCTTGGGTGTATTAAGCTATTTTGCTGGTTCCTTCACCTTTGCATCATCAATCCCGGCTCTTGGGTTTTCCGTTCATAAGCTGGAATCAGGTGTTGAGGGTCATACCCTGTTGATTATCGGCGGCATCCAGGGTGATGAGCCCGGAGGGTTTAACGCAGCTTCTCTCATTGTCACTCACTATGACATTTTATCCGGAAATGTCTGGATCGTACCCAATTTAAATTTTTTAAGTATCATCAAACGATCCAGAGGGGTTTACGGTGATTTAAACAGAAAATTTGACAAGCTTCACCCCAATGACCCTGAATATCAAACCATTAACCGAATAAAAAAACTGATTATTGATCCCAAAGTGGATCTGGTGCTGAACCTTCACGACGGTTCTGGTTTTTACAGGGACACTTATGATGACAGACTTCACAACCAGAACCGCTGGGGTCAATGCATCATTATTGATCAGGCCTCTATTGATGCAAAAAACTTTTCAAATATTTCAACTATTGCCAAAACCGCTGTTGCCCATGTGAATAAGCACCTTTTAAAAGAAAAAGAATTGTTCCATGTGAACAACACTCAAACGATAAAAGGAAATGAAGAAATGGCAAAAACCCTGACCTATTTTGCCATCAAAAATAATAAATCCGCCTTTGGCGTTGAAGCCAGTAAATCTTTTCTAACACCCAAACGAGCCTATTACCATCTTTTAGCCATGGAATCTTTTTTCAACCAGACAGGGATCAGGTTTAAAAGAAATTTCCAACTATCTGAATACTATATTAAAAAAGCCATTGATGATGATATTCACGTGGCACTGAACAATCGAAAAATTCTTCTAAAAATTGAAAATGTCAGAAAAAAACTGAGCTACATCCCTTTGAAAAAAAACAGCAAAATTGAGTTTCAGGTCAATAACCCGCTGATGACCATTGTGACCTCGGGTGATGCATATAATGTGTTTCATGGAAACCGTTGGCTCACCCATTTGGCTCCCCAATATTTTCATTATGATTTCAGCCTTGATGCCATACATATGATTGTTGATGGTAGCCGTAAAAAAATACCGTTTGGAAATATTGTGTCGGTTAAGAACAGTTTTATGGTCGAAAGCTTAAAAGATCACCGGGTCAATATTATCGGGTTTACAAAACAGGCGTGCCCCAATGAGTCAGGGATAGTCATAAGAAAAAATAACATCTTAAAAAAATATTCCATTGATAAAAAAGGGATGATTTTCCGGGTGGAAGTCTATAAATCTCAAAAATTTTCCGGCATGGTTCTGGTTGACTTTGGAGGGGATGGGTTGTCCGATTTTAATGTGGCATCCCAAAAAAAGAAATTGGATCATTCAAAAAATTTATTTTAAAAATAGAATAAAAAAATATTAATTTATTTGGGTGAAAAAATAACGATCAAAGATTTCGCAACACCATCAACACCGCGCAGGGCATGAGGAATACTTGAATCAAAGTAGATGCTGTCACCCGTTTTAAGCAAATGGGTCTGTTCAGCGCTTTTGAACTCAACAGTCCCTTCCATGACAAAGTGAAATTCTTCTCCTTTGTGATGATTATAGAGCAGTTCCTCTTCTTTTCTGGGTTCTATTTCTACAATAAACGGCTCCATCTGTTTTCCAACCATGGGGTATGCCAAAGACTCCCATCGATACCCAACTTTAGATTCATTTTTATGATGGAACAATTTTTTAACACCATACCGCTCATGTTTTTTCACCACCACTATCCGGTCTCCCATGTCATGATCCCGGAAAAAATGACTGATTTTGACACCAAGAGCGGTTGAAATTTTAATCAGGGTGGCAATAGGAGGCGCAGCTATATTATTTTCAATCTGAGAGAGTAATGGCTTGGAAAGGCCGGTTAAATCAGATACCTCCTGAAGTGTTAACGCCCTGTGTTTACGAAGGTTTCTAATTTTATTACCCAGGTTGAGCGCAGCCACCTCTTCTTTTACTTTATTTTCCTTTCGTGGAGACATCGATATTTTACTTCCTTTTAAAAATATTTTAATTCATTTTTTTAAAAATATTTAACAAAACACGAAAAAGTTTAGCATGATGGAACTTTGAGATCAAGGGGTTACCTATAATCGATTAAAGGATATTGTTCGTCAGTCAGTTGATTACTTGGATCGCCTTCTTTTACCATTGCGCTTAGAATATCTTTTTCTTTTGTCATTGGCAGACGGCCCGTCATATTGGCATAGCAAACCTGTTTTTCATCCTGGTTGATAAAAACCGCCTCTGCTTTTGCCCGACCCTCTGCCTCTATTTTGGTGATGGTGACGGCACATTGGATCGTATCTCCGAAATAGACCGGGCTGATAAATTTAAAACTCATACCCGTAGCAAGCCATCCTACCTGGCCGCCAAACTCGCAGATCATAGATCCTACCAGGAGACCATGACAGATAAGCCCCTTGAAGCCTTTTTCATCTTTCCAGCGCTCATCATAATGAACCGGGTTGTAATCCCTTGTCATGTCACCGAATAAAAGGGTTTCTTTTCTTGTGAATGTTCTTTGGAAGGTAAAAACATCACCTGGCGTAAGACCATTAATCGCTCGTATCCGAATCGGATTTGCCATATCCTCTTTTCCTTTATTTAAAATAATAATTTTACTTTTCCCTTTAAGACTTTACCCATGGTATTTTTAGGAATATGGTCTGTGAATAAAATTGTTTTTGGGCATTTCCAGTCATGAAGCTTTTCTTTGCATATGGATTTTATTTTTGATTCCTCCAGTTCAAACCCTTCTGACTTTTGAACCAGGGCCACCGCTTTTTCACCCCAGGTTTCATCCGGTATTCCCACAACACAGGACTCTAGCACCCCTTTGATTCCGTTGATAACCGATTCCACCTCTTTGGCGGAAATATTTTCTCCTCCAGAGATAATCAAATGCTTAATTCGATCTGTCAGAAAATAATAACCGTCTTTATCTATTTTTCCTAAGTCACCGGTCTTAAACCATCCCTTGATAAAAGTCTCTTCTGTCTCAACCGGCTCTTTTCCAAACACCTCTTTTATCCGATCAAAATCTTTTTCCAACAAAGGTGCGGAACCAGAGGTCGCAGCCGCATATGGTGAAAATCAAATTGTTGATCCCCTATAAAATTCATTAATTTTGTATACATGGCAGGTACTGCCATAAAAACACTGCACTCTTTTGACACCAATCTTTTAAGGACCGTCCCGGGTGTAAAGCGATCCAGCAAGAGAACATGGGAACCGCTCAGAAGAGCTGTGTGCAGTGCAAAACAAAGTCCATGTATATGGAATAAGGGAAGTGCGTGACACAGCACATCTTTTTGAGAAATATTCCAGATCGAAATTATATTTTTGGCATCACAAACCAGATTTCCATGGGTCAGAACAGCACCTTTCGGGTTTCCGGTTGTTCCCGACGTATAAATAATCAGACCCGGGTCACATTGTTGAACCTTTGTTTTCCCGCAGGACCCGGAACAAGACCTGAAAAAATCAAGTGTTTCGTATGGCAGGCCTGTTGATATTTCAAGTATTTTCATTTGAGGGGCGATATCTCTTATCAATTTTTTTTTATCCGGACCCACCATAATCAACTTTGCTTTTGCATCACAAAAAAGGTATTCAAGTTCATTTTTCTTGAAGCCCGGATTCAATGGTACAACAATGAGGCCTGCTGTTAATAAGGCCATGTGGGCAACAACACTGACCACTGATTTTTCAAGCAGCAGAATAACCCTGTCCCCTTTTTAAAGATCATATGTTGTTAAAAAATTTACGAACAAACTGATATCTTTTTGTAAGTCAAAATAGGTCAATTGCGTTTCAACTTTCTGGCCTCGGAAAAATGAGAGGGCTTTCCTTGTTCCATATATTTCAGAGCTCTCTTCAAACCATGTATTAATCGATTCCATTACCATTTCAATCTCTCCATCAAATTATATTTCATGGATCATATTATTATATCCTTTATTGCAACGCCAGTGAAATATCCCGGACAAACAATTTCAACTCTTTTTTGTTTTACAAATAATTAATATCGTAATAAGATATTCAAAGCGATTAATATGTTTACC
>QMMT01000225.1 GCA_003647385.1 Deltaproteobacteria bacterium | reverse complement strand
CTTATAAAATATTGTAATTTATCTGTTGAAAAGGAGAATAAATGAAACGCACTGAATCTTTTCTCAAAAACAAACATATACTGGCTGTTGACGATGAATGGGACGTTATTGAAACCATACAGGAAATTCTGGATGAAGCACAAGTAGATGTTGCTCAGGACTACAAGACAGCCTCTGAAAAAATTATCCAGACCCAATATGACCTTGCAATCCTAGACATAATGGGAGTCGATGGAATAAAACTTCTGGAAGAATGCGTAAAAAGAGATATCCCTGCCGTCATGCTGACGGCCAATTCACTGAATCCGGAATCCCTAATGGAATCAATTAAAAAGGGAGCTATTTCCTATCTTTCCAAAGAGCATTTAAGCGATCTTGATTCATTATTAAATGAACTTCTGGGCGCAAAAAACGATGGCAAACCCACCTGGAAAATCCTTTTTGAAAAACTGGGAAATGTTTTCAACCAGCGCTTTGGGAAGGGCTGGAAAGATGAAAACAAGGATTTCTGGAATGATTTTGAAAAAAACTGGGAAGTTTCAAGAGGAATCCAGGAAAGACTGTTACATGATAAGAATATTATCGACAAAGGCATATAGACATATGGGGTATAGACAACAAAGCCGGAATCCAAAAAAATCGAATTGCTTTTGAATTCCGGCTTTGTTTATCTGTTGTTTTGTATAGACTTTTACTTTTTTTATAAATATCCCAAAAGCCGCGGCAAAAAAAGTACTAATTCAGGAACGTAAGTCAAAAAGAATAGTACGGCGATCTGAATAGCTAGAAAAGGCATGACCGCCTTTGAGACATAAATGATATCCCTCTTTGCCAGCGCTCCTGTAATAAACAAACTCACCCCCATAGGCGGTGTACAATATCCAATGGCGAGATTTACCGTCATAATGAGGCCGAAATGCATAGGGTCTACATTAAAGGGTCCGAGCAATGGTAAAAATACCGGGCCCAATATCAATGTGGCAGAGATAATATCCATAAACATGCCGATAATGAGCAGCAGAATGTTCATGGCCAGTAAAAAGACAATGGGAGATTGAATATTTGCCACAACAATTTCCGCCACTCTGTTAGGAATATTCTCAAAGGTCAGATATCGCCCAAAACATGTGGCTGATGCCACGATCAAAAGTAAAGTAGCGCTGGTGACAGCAGAACTGACAGTTATGTCTTTTACCTCTTTAAACCCCATGGACTTATATATAAAAAGTTCAATAAAAAAAGCATAAACACATGCCACTACCGCGGCTTCGTTGGCTGTAAACATGCCTGAAAAAATACCGCCGAATATGATCACAATCAGCATGACTGCCCAGAATCCTTCTTTTAGAATAACATACAGCTGAGTAAAATTAGGTGCGGGAAGCCGATTGATATCCGTCCTTTTTCTATAAAGAATCCATGAATACAGGCAGATACAAAAAATGATCAGTATCCCGGGAATAAAACCTGTAATAAAAAGGCCTTCCAAAGACACATTGCTGATCATGGAATAAAAAATCATGCTGATACTGGGGGGAATGATAACACCAAGGTTTGGCGAGGTAGTCATAAGACCCAGGGTGTAGTCCTCATCATATCCATTCTTGATAAGGGCGGGGATCATGAATCCCCCAAGAGCAACTACAGTTGCAACTGTGGACCCTGAAATAGCACCAAACAGACCACAGCCGATAACACCTGCCATACCAAGGCCACCCGGTAGCCAGCTCACCAGGCCATTGGCCAGATTCATCAACTTTTCAACCATTTTCCCTTTGGCCATTATATTACCACAGAGAATAAAAAACAGAACCACAACCAATGCAAATTTGTCAAGACTTCTAAAAAGGGTCTGTGCCATAAGGGCAAGAGGGATATCAAGAAATACGACGAAACCAATAGATGCTGTAAAAAACAGACACAAAAAAACAGGTATATACGTTGTCATAAAACCCAGAAGAATACATAGAATAATCAAATCACTGATCTGCATGGAAATAAACCTTTTTATCTATTTGGAAAATCCAGCTCGAATATCTTGAATCATCACCTGAACAGTCCTGGCAAACACCATCACCCCCATCAGGGGCATAATGGAATATATAATGACAAGGGGAATCTGCATAATGATTGTTTTCTGGTTTGTCAAAAACTGAAGATGGGTCATCTTGTACCCAAAGTAAACCATCATGCAGGCAAAAATAAGCATCAAGATGTTGGAATAAAATGTCAAACCTGATTTAAGTTTGGGAAAGATCTGGACAATGGCATCAATTTTGATCATAGCCCGTTGCTTGACTGCCACACTGGCACCTACGAATGTTGAGTAGATAATGACAATGCGTACCAGCTCCTCACTCCAGGCAAGGGTGTAGTTAAACCCATACCTTAAAATAACGTTGGCAAAAAGAGATAAAAGTGCTCCCATTACAATAATAAAAAGGGTCCACTCTTCAATATTGGTGACAATAGTGTCTATTTTTTTTAAAATCTTCCCAAACATAAACCAAGCCCTGTTAAACGTTTGTTGTCAATAAACAATTCAATTATTGTAAAAATCCCTGAACTTCTTTTAAGAAATTGTCAGGTTTATAAGTGTCACCAGGATAAAGCTTATTAATTTCAGGGGCATATTTATCATATGTTCCCTTGCTTTGGTCAAGTAGAGTTGCCATGTCTGAATCTGAAAGCTGGAAGAATTCAACACCCGCCGCTTTTGCTTTTGCAATATTGGTGTTTTCTTCGGTAAGGGATTTTACCCGGCTTTTTGTACAGACATCGTGAACACTGGCAACAAAAGCTTCTCTTAAATCAGCAGGAAGGCTTGCGAGCCAAGCTTTGTTGAAAATCCAGATAAAAAGCCCCTGTGCATAGTTTATCTGGGTAAAATATTTGGCCACTTCAAATTTTTTGGTTACATTACACACAGTAAGGGTGTGATCCAGACCGGTTATGACACCCTGCTTCAGTGCAACCGGCACATCAGGCCAGGGCATTGAAACAGGATTGAATCCCCAATTTCTGTAGCTTAATTGATTAACAGCTGCTTCTGCTATCCTGAACTTTACTTTTTTAGCATCTGCAATATTTTTAACGGGAATGGTGGTTGCCCATCCATAGTTTCCATATCCGGTAATATCAAGCCCGGTAATCCCCTGATGATCCATTGCATTTAAAAAATGGTTGAAAATCTTTTTATTGTTAATAAATTTATCAAGCTTTTCAAAAGAATTCACAAGGAAAGGAAGATTTACGATACCGAATCTGGGACCAAGATTTGTCGACGCAACAGAGCTTACTCCCATCCCTTGGACAGCACCCATCTGAAGCATATTTAAGACTTCTACCTCGCCGCCCAGCATGGAGTAGGGTTTAAAATCCACATAAATTTTACCATTTGTCCGTTTCCATACCTCATCACGAATTTCAAAACCGGCCAATGTGCCCACGAGGCCTGGAGTTGATACATTGGAGACAATGCACTTATACTTTGCCCCTTTAGGATTAAAATCCGGCTTCCACTTATCCAGTGAAGGTTTTTTCTTTGCAAATACCGGAGCGGTGAACATAAATGACCCTACCATCAAGACAAGTAATAATACTAAAAATGTTCGAATCTTCATACTTAGTTCCTTTCCTAAAAAATTTAAATTTATAAAAAAGGGCGCTGGCTTTAAAAATTTCCAGCACCTGTTTCAACTTCTGGAATCCAACCACCCCCCCAGTCGTACACATTGATCTCTTAACTTATTCAAAGTTCACGGGCAAGTCAAACTAAAAAAAATCTTAATCCAGCTTTTTAAATGCCTCTTTTCTGCCGGTAAATTTCTCCCGAAGCTGGGGTTTCATCAATTTTCCCGTAGGATTCCTTGGAACCTGATCAAAAATCACCTTGCGAGGCACTTTATAGAGAGACAATTTTGATTTTGCAAATTCAATCACCTCTTCCTCAGTCAAATTTTTCCCTTCCTTGAGTTGAACAATAGCAAGTACAACCTCCACCATTCTGTCATCCGGATATCCGATACAGGCAACATCATCAATATCAGGATGATCCATCAATGCATCTTCAATCTCAACCGGGAAGATATTTTCACCACCGCTGGTGACCATATCTTTCATGCGGTCAACAATGTAAAAATATCCGTCCTTATCTTTTTTTAATAAATCTCCGGTGTAAAGCCAGCCGTCTTTCAGACTTTCAATCGTTTTCTCAGGATTTGAATAATACTCCAGCATCATCCTGGGTGTTCTGAATATTAACTCACCAACTTCTTCATCCGGAAGTTCCTCTCCCATGGGATCAACAATTTTGGCTTCAACACCAAAGGTGGGTTTACCGATGGAACCGGGTCGTGAAAGGACATCTTCCGGGTAGAGGTTAAACAATCCACCGCCGCCGCCTTCTGTTATGCCGTATATGTTGGATACTTTACAGGGCAGTTTTTCCACAAGGAGCTTCATAATATCAAATGGGACGGGTTGGGCACCGATTTCCATATACTTCCAGGAAGAAAGATCATAATCATCAAGATTAATATCCCCTTTGTCCAGGGCATTGAGCAATGCAATCCCAATGGGTACGACAAACAGTACATCCGTGCATTTTTCTTCTGCAACGGCTTCAATGATCCATTTGGGATCTCTGAAATCCCTAATGATCGTTCCTTTGGCCCCTGTCGCATAAAAAGGTGCCCACAAAAACATGGTACCACTGTGATATAACGGCAAAAAGAACAAATAATTATCATCCGTTTGAACGAAATAGGTCATTCCATTGCCAACGGCTGTATTGTTAATCGAGAAATGGGTGTGAAGTACGGGTTTTGGT
>QMMT01000224.1 GCA_003647385.1 Deltaproteobacteria bacterium | reverse complement strand
GCCCTTCAGCAGGAAGTCATGGCCTTCTTTCAAGGCATTCAGAGCTTCCTCCAGAGAACTTGGTGCGGATTCCATTTCCGCAAGTTTTTCGGGTGGAAGATCATAAATGTTTTTATCCATTGGATCGCCCGGATCGATTTTGTTCTGGATTCCGTCAATCATGGCCATTGTGATGGCTGAGAAGGCCATATAACCATTGCACGAGGGATCAGGGGTTCTGAATTCGATACGTTTGGCTTTAGGAGATCCTGAATACATGGGCAGGCGGATGGCTGCACTTCTGTTCCTGCTGGAATAGGCAAGGTTGATGGGTGCTTCAAAACCGGGAACCAGTCTTTTATAGGAGTTGGTGGTGGGGTTTGTAATGGCACAGAGGGCTTTGCAGTGTTTCATGATACCGCCGATGGCATAAAGAGCATCCTGGGACATACCCGCATATTTGTTACCCGCAAACAAGGGGTTGCCGTCTTTCCAGAAACTCATATGGGTGTGCATACCGGTTCCATTATCCCCATATAATGGTTTGGGCATAAAGGTTACTGTATGATTGTGTCTGGCTGCCACGTTTTTAAGGACATATTTGAACCATGCAAGACTGTCTCCCATTTTCAGCAGGGAATCAAATCTCAGATCAATTTCAGACTGACCGGCTGCGCCCACTTCATGATGCTGGCATTCCATGGCAATTCCGAGATCTTCTAAAGTCAGCATCATTTCTGTCCTCATGTCCTGGTATTGATCCGCAGGCGGAAGAGGGAAATATCCCTGTTTCGGGCGGATTTTGTAACCAAGGTTAGGCATTTCATCTGCACCGGTATTCCAATGAGCCTCAGGAGAATCAATCTCGAAAAAAGACGCATTGGGTTCGGAAGAATACCGGATATTGCTGAAGATAAAAAATTCAGGTTCCGGACCGACATAGATGGTATCTCCAAGGCCGGTGCTTTTAATGTACTGCTCCACTTTTTTAGCAATGCCCCGTGGATCACGACTGTAAGATTCCTGGGTGATGGGGTCATGGATGTTTCCGATGACGGCAAGGGTCGGAACTTTGAAAAAAGGATCGATTTTAGCTGTTCCGGGCTCGGGGATAACAATCATGTCCGAGTTATCAATGTTCTGCCATGCCCTCATGCTTGATCCGTCAAATCCAAACCCGTCCTCAAAGGCGGATTCTGTGAATTCACAAATTGGGACACTGAAGTGCTGCCAGGTCCCGATAAAGTCCATGTATCGGAGATCAACAACTTTTACATCGTTTTCTTTGATCATTGCAATTACATCTTTGGGTGTCATTTTAATTCCTTTCTTAACGGTATTTAAATATATTTAAGTTTTAAAGTGCTTCTGTTCCAGTTTCACCGGTTCTGACCCGGATAACCTGTTCAACAGGTAAAACAAAAATCTTTCCATCTCCAATTTTCCCGCTGTTGGCTGCATTCCTGACAGTTTCTATGGTTTCTTCAGCTCTTTCCTTGCTGACCACAATTTCAAGTTTGATTTTGGGCACAAAGTCCACAACGTATTCCGCACCTCTGTAAATTTCTTTATGTCCTTTTTGCCGGCCATACCCATTAACTTCCGTCACGGTCATTCCATAGATACCAATCTCACTTAAGGCTTCTTTTACATCATCCAGTTTAAATGGTTTTATGATGGCCTCAATTTTTTTCATTATTTCCCTCCTTTGCTATTATGTCTGGAAGACTGTTTAAAATAGCTTTTTTTATTTGTGTTAATTTTTGTCTGGTTTCAATTTTTGTATCATTTTCTATACTTTGAATATAAAAAATATCAACTACCTGGTCTACCTTTGTGGCGACCATGGCAACGTTTACATTGATGTGATTTCTGTACAGGGCATTGGTAATGGAAAACAAAAGTCCTGGAAAATCATAGGTAAACACTTCAATGATCGTAAAAAAACTGGATGTTTCATTGTCAATCCGGATGGTATTGGGTTCAGGCTTTTTTCCGGATGAAACCCGGAGTATCAGGGGTATTTTATCCAGAGCGTTATCTAAGAAATGATCGTCTCTGATGGCCTGGATCAGATCGTTTTCTGCTTTTTCCCATTTCTCTTTTTCAAAAATCCTGTCTTTGGGTGGTTTGACTTTAAAAATATCCAGCACATGTTCTTCACCAAGGGAATAAGCCTGGGAGGCAACGATATCTAAACCATTTAAAAAGAAAATTCCTGCAACCTTTGAATAGAATCCCGGCTTGTCTTTTCCGCAGATGGATACGGTTCGTATGTCCGAGTTGCTTCCCTTTGATATCTGCCATATAAACTCTTTATCGCCAAGGCTCCTGTAAAGGTTTATATGGTCAACAATGCTTTGTGCCGGAACATGGACCAGGTATCTTTGGGACATGGACTCAAGCTGGCTGTTTATTTCGTCTTTACGCCACCTTTCTTTCAACAGTCTTAGGACGTTCTCCTTTTTTTTGCTGATAATTCTCTGGGTTTTCTTGGAAGCCAGTTCTCCTTTTTTAAGGATACCCATTGTTTTTAAGAAGAGATCCTTTAAAAGATTTTCGGTCCAGTCATTCCATGCCTTTGGCCCAGTTGCCCTGGAGTCTGCCACGGTGAGCAGATAAAGCATTCGCAATAATCTGATTTTTCCAATTTTGTTGGCCATGTATACAGCTGTTTCTTCGTCTGAAATATCTCTTCGAGTTGCCGTCTTTACAAGTGCCAGATGGTTTTCAATCAAAAAAACTGCATCTTCGACCTCGGTTGAGTTGAAACCGAATCGTTTAAAAATGGGGTTTGCTATCTTTGCGCCCGTCTTTGAATGTTCTTTTGCGGGGTTTGATTTGCCAATATCATGGAGCAGGGCCGTAAAAAGGAGGACATTTTTATTCCTCACTTCCTTAAATACGGAACGATAAAGTGTGTCTACACTTGATCCGCCGGGCTCCTTAAAGCTGTTCATTATCTGGACGCACCGAATGGAATGTTTATCCACCGGGAACAGATGATAATGGTTATATTGAATCTTGTTTACAAGCGCAGAAAATTCCGGGATAAATTTTTCCAGAATACCGGTTGCCAGCATGACATTAAGAACATTGAATTCCCAGTAAGACAGGGACATGATTTTTTTAAAGATTTTAATACAGGCAGGGCTGGTTTTAATATCATCATCCACCAGATGCAGGAATTCGTTGACAATTCTTCTGGCTTCGATGGATAAGGGGATTTTTCTTAATCCACTTTTAAGGAAAATTTTTAATAACAGGTCTGGTTTCTGCAGGATGACCACAGTGTTGACAAAGGTAAGCCTTCCTTTTTTAATCACCAGTCCATCTGTTTTTGTAGGACGGGGTTCAGTCGTTCCTTTTTTGATGCGGCAGCTTCCAAAAATATCTTCAAAAGCAATCTGATTGATCTGTTTTAAAAAATCCATTCGGGCATGAAGATCACCCAGAAAATGTTCAACATTCGGCTGCTGGTTTTTTGATCCATACCCTAAAAGACCTGCCAGCTCAGTCTGATATTCAAAATGAAGGGTGTCGCATTTTCGTTTTGTGATATAATGAAGAAAATTTCTGATTTTCCAGATATTGCTCAGGGAATCTTTCAGGGACAGGTATTCAAAATGTGTCAGGAAACCATAATATTCCAGATCTCTTTTTGTTTTGATATTGGATTTTATTTTTGCATACCATAAAAGTGTATGGTAATCTCGAAGCCCCCCGAATCCGGACTTTAAATCCGGGGCGATAAGATAGGTTGAATCGCCAAAATCAAAATGTCTTTTTTCACCATGTTCAAACAGATAGTTCAGGGTATCTTTCAGGTGCTTGGTAGACAGGTCTGACCTGAATCTTTCCATAAAAGAGGTATAAATCAATGATGCACCACAAATAAATCTGGCATCCAGAATGGTGGTTAGAATATCATACCGTGAAAAGGCCATTTCAAGGCACTCCTCAATATTTCGAACCGCATATCCAACTTCAAATCGAGCATCCCACAGAGG
This sequence comes from Deltaproteobacteria bacterium, assembly GCA_003647385.1. Classification (GTDB taxonomy): domain Bacteria; phylum Desulfobacterota; class Desulfobacteria; order Desulfobacterales; family Desulfobacteraceae; genus Desulfobacula. The sequence goes on along the minus strand of QMMT01000224.1, from coordinate 868 downwards.
GTAAAGCAATTCCTGGACAAAGGCTTCGACCCCGGGAGGGACGTTTTCTTCAAACAGGATTAAAAGATCAATATCAGAATGGATGCACTGCTCTTTTCTGCCATATCCTCCCAGGGCGATGATAGCAAATGGGGTGCCGGCAATTGTTAATTTTTTTGCAGCACGACTTTTCTCAAATACTGAAAAAAAATATTCATCCAGAACAGATGTATATTTTTTGAGAAACCCGGATTCATTCCCTTTAAGGAATTTTTCTATCAACACGTCTCGTTTTTTGGTTAATATGCCTGTGCCCATTTTATCCATATCAGTATTTAAAAATATTTTTTATATAGTGTATAAGCAATGGACGTGCCAGAGTAGGCCAGGCTTTGTGTTCCTTCGTCAGCGGGTAAAATAAAAAGCAAAAAATCGTTGGATAGCAGGTAATGTTTCAAAAATGTTATTTATTGTAACTATTAAATTTCATTTTTGTAATTTATGAACAAATAATAAAAATATTAAAAAGGATGATCAAGGAATTGATGTGGAAAGATATTATAACGATAAGATTGCTGCAGCCGTACTTTTATTCAGGAACGGCTGCATTAAAGGATACGGTCAGTCTTTTTTTTCAGTCTTTTTCAATTTTTTCCGGTTCGTCTTTTTCGTCTTCAATCTTAGGATCTTTGGTCGCTTTTTTAAAGTTTTTTATTCCTTTGCCCAAGCCGGCACCGATTTCAGGAAGTTTTCCTGCGCCGAATATGATAAGGATTATGACAAGAATAATTATCAGTTCCGGCATTCCTAACCCACCAATCATAACACACTCCTATTTGCTTCATACTGTTATTAAATCAATTAAAAAATATTAACACTAAGTGATTAG
>QMMT01000223.1 GCA_003647385.1 Deltaproteobacteria bacterium | reverse complement strand
GTATACATTGTATTTGTCAATATATTAATTTGGAGAACAATTGAAGTTAAACATAAATCGTATTCGAAATTTCAGTATTATTGCCCACATTGATCATGGAAAGTCTACGCTGTCCGACAGGTTGATTCAGCTTTCCGGCATCATCCCGGAAAGGGATATGAAAGATCAGATCTTAGATTCCATGGACATTGAAAGGGAAAGGGGTATTACCATTAAAAGTCAGACGGTGTCTCTTCCCTATACGGCAGCAGATGGCACCCAATACCTTTTAAATCTCATCGATACACCGGGACATGTGGATTTTTCATACGAAGTATCCAGGGCGCTGGCGTCCTGCGAGGGAGCTTTGATACTGGTTGATGCAAGCCAGGGAGTTGAAGCCCAGACCTTAGCCAATTTATACCTTGCCATGGAGCATGATTTGGAAATCATACCGGTGATCAATAAGATAGATCTGCCATCTGCTGATATTGACTGGGCTAAAGACCAGGTTGAGGAAGATCTGGGGCTGGATCCGGATGATGCTCTGCCGGTTTCTGCAAAAGCCGGTACGGGGGTTGATAAAATTTTTCAGGCTGTTGTGGAGGGAATCCCCGCACCTGTTTCCAAGGAAGATTCTGTTTTTAAAGCCCTGATATTTGATTCTCACTATGATGCATTCCGGGGGACCATCATTCATTTCAGAATTTTTGACGGCAGCATTAGAAAAGGTGATAAGATTCAATTCATGTCCAATAATGCCCAGTACAAAGTTGAAGAGGTGGGATTGTTTCAAATAGAGCGTCAAGCACAGAAAGAACTTGTGGCAGGGCAGGTGGGATATTTTATTGCCGGCATTAAAAATATCAGTGATGTAAAAATCGGTGATACCGTCACCATGGGTGACAAACGGTGTGACAGACCCATGGATGGTTTCAGGGAACCGACACCGGTTGTTTTTTCATCCATGTATCCGGTGGCATCTGATGATTATGCTGAGCTTACCGAGGCATTGGAAAAGCTCAAACTCAATGATGCCTCGCTGATCTATGAAAAAGACAGTTCAGTTGCCTTAGGGTTTGGATACCGGTGTGGTTTCCTAGGGCTTTTACATCTTGAGGTTGTCCAGGAAAGATTAGAAAGAGAATATAACGTCTCTTTAATTCTAACGTCGCCTTCTGTTATGTATGAGATTACCTATACAGACGGCACAGTAAAAATTATCGATAATCCAGTACAGTATCCGGACCCGGCGGAAATTACCAAAGTTCGTGAACCGTTTATCAAGGCGTCTATCATTGTACCGGACAGATACATGGGCAATGTTATGCAGGTTTGCCATGACTTTCGGGGCGTCAGCGAAAATTACCAGTATCTAACCCGGAATCGTATGGAAATGAAATTCATCCTTCCTCTGGCTGAGGTGGTCTATGAGTTTTACGACCGGTTAAAAAGTGTGACGCAAGGGTACGGGTCCTTTGACTATGAAATAGCCGGATACCAGGAAACTGATCTTGTAAAGCTGGATTTTCTCATTAATGGTGAAAGAGTGGATGCATTATCTCAATTGATACACAGGGATAAGGCCGAAAGCAGAGCAAGAACAGCCTGTAAAAAATTAAGGGAAGAAATCCCCAGACAGCAGTTTAAAATACCTATTCAGGGTGCTATCGGCGGCAAAATTATTTCCAGAGAAACAATTTCAGCATTCAGGAAAGATGTGACTGCTAAATGTTACGGCGGTGATATCTCAAGGAAACGAAAACTTCTGGAAAAACAGAAAAAGGGCAAAAAACGAATGAAAATGGTGGGATCTGTTGAAATTCCCCAGTCTGCATTCCTTTCTGTTTTAAAAACTGATTAAAGCCCTTGCCGGCTATTTATTCATTCGTTTTTTCAAGCCGGTACCGCAGGGTTGCCCGGGACAGACCAAGGAACCTGGCTGCCCTGGAAACATTGTTATTCGACGTTTCCATGGCATATTTAATGCAATACCCTTCAAGATCATCCAGGCTGAGTCCATGATCATTAATAATCATGGGGATCAGGCTGTCCATGTTGATCTGTTCAAATGATTTTGCCTGGGATTCATTAAGGATGACATGATGACTGGTGATTTGAGATCCCTGACTTAAGATCATAGCCCGTTCAAGAACATTTTTCAATTCCCGTATATTGCCTTTCCAGGGATACTGGGTCAGTTTTTTTATGGCTTTGTCGGAAAGTTCCGGCGGTTTTCTGCCAAAGGCCTTGGAAAATTCCTGGATAAAATGAATACAGAGTTTGGGAATATCCTGTTTTCTTTCTCTCAATGGGGGGATATGGATGGGAAATACATTGATTCGGTAAAACAGATCCTCCCTGAAAAGTTTTTCTTCAACCATTTCTTCAAGATTCTTATTGGTGGCAGCAATAATTCTAACATCTGCCTCAATGACCTTTGTCCCGCCAAGCCTTTCAAATTGGTGGGTTTCAAGTATCCGCAGCAGTTTTGCCTGGACATCGGGTTTCATGTCTCCGATTTCATCTAAAAACAGGGTGCCGCCGGAAGCCACCTCAAATTTTCCTTTGGTCCTCTTGTGGGCGCCTGTGAATGCCCCTTTTTCATAACCGAACAATTCTGTTTCTAAAAGAGTGGAAGGAATCGCCGCACAATTTACGGTTAAAAACGGACCGCTCGAACGTGGACTGTTAATGTGTGTGGCACGACTTAACAGCTCCTTTCCCGTCCCGCTTTCTCCGGTAATCAGAACGGTTGTATCTGTGTTGGATACAGAACCTGCAAGTTTGAGGACGTCACATATTTTGGGGGAATCACCCACAATATTTTTAAAGGTATATCTGTCTTCTATCTCTTGTCGAAGATGCCGGACTTCAGAGGTCAGACGGCTTATCTTCAGGGCCTTAATAACGCTTGACCGAAGCTTTTCTTCTTTAAAGGGTTTGGTGACATAATCAAATGCCCCTTTTTGGATGGCTTTGACGGCATTTTCAATGGACCCATAGGCCGTGATGACAATGACCGGTATTTCCGGATCTTTTTCTTTGATAAAATTAAGGACATCCATCCCGTTAATCTTCGGCAGTTTTAAATCCGTTATGACCAGGTGAATCGTCTCATTTTCAAATATATCAATGGCCTGTTGGCCATCAACCGCTTCATGGATATGAAGGTCAAGATCAGACAACTGCATCACAATAACCTGCCGCATCCTTTTTTCATCTTCAACCAGTAATATATTAGCCGGCATCCTTTTTCTCCTGTGACACCAGAGGAAACAATAATTTGAACCGGGTTCCTTTCCCTGGTGTACTCTTGATTTTGATGTGCCCTTTGTGGGATTTGATAATCTGGGAAACAATGGACAGGCCAAGGCCGATACCATCATCCCTGAAACTCACAAAAGGGTCTAAAATTTTTTGTATTTGTGCGTCACTGATACCGCAACCTTGATCCATAACCGATATCATCAGCCAGTCAGGATACTGCTGGGTCAATCCTTTGATGGGAATCATGTCCTCATCAATAATCTCTTTTCCTTTTTCAATACCAATTCGGACGGTAACAATTCCACCGTTGGGCATGGATTGGATGGCGTTTAAAAAGATGTTCCAGAAGACTTCTTTTATTTGATCTGAATCCGCCAGAATTGTCGGCGCCATGGCAGGAAAATCCCTGTCTATTCTGTACCCTTTTTCTTTAAATCGTTCTTCGGTGGGGATGAGGATTTCTTCAAGCAGGTCAGTAATATCAATCCGCTGAAAATTGGGAGAAGCCGGTTTCGCAAAATCAAGGAATGCGGTCAGGGTTTTGTTGAGGCGCTCCACTTCTTCCATAATAAAATCAGCTGCCTTTTCTCTCATTTCCATGGGGCGCTCACAATTTGACACAACTTGTGCGGACCCTAAGATGATTCCCAAAGGATTTTTTATTTCATGGGCAATACTGGCAGTCATTTGTCCTACTGCAGCCAGTTTTTCTTTCTGGGCAAGCTCGGCATAGGTTTTTTTTAGCTCATTGGTACTCTGTTCCAGGGACGAGGCCATTTGGTTAAAAGATCTTGCCAGTGCAGACGCAATATCCGGATCACTGATATCAACTTTATAGGCCAGATCTCCACTGGAAATCCTTTCAATGCCTTTTTTAAGAATATTTAAGGGGCTGACAATAGTCATGGCAAGAAGATAACTTAAAAGGCTGGAAAGAAGAATACCCGCAATGACAAGCGTGATAATGGCCTTTTTAATCGCAATGACATTTTCCAGAAAATCAGAGACCGGCAATGTGACACCCACTGTCCACTCGTTTCCGGGATAATCTGTATAAGCGGTAAAAAATTGGTCACCTTGAAATGTAGACATGCCGAAGGCCTGTTTTTTCCGGTTCAGATCGGTTCGACAGGTTCTTAAAAGATCAATATGATAAGAATTCCAGGGAAGCTGGACAAGTGAAGGATGGGCAATGACCCGACCTTGTTTGTTTTCGAATATATAGGCAAACCCCTGTTTACCGATTTTTATTCCCCTTAAAAACATTGAAATTGAGGAGATATCAATATCAATTCCGCAGACCGCCCTGACTAAACCTTTCTCATCATAAATGGGAACGGATACTGTCATGCCGGGTTTCTGGGTGGAAGCAAACAAATATACATCTGTCCAGTGGGCATCTTTTGTGCGGATAGCACCCCGATACCAGGGCCTGACCCGGGGGTCAAAAATCTTATGGACTTGGGGGATCTGGGCCGGCGCCATTAAAAAACGACCGGCTTCATCTCCAAAATTGATGTTCATAAATTCAGGGTGATCCTGTTGAATCAGGTGAAGATATTGAAGGATCTGTTTGTCGTTAAAATGATTGATTAAATTGTTTTCAAAAAAAGATTTAATCAGTTT
>QMMT01000222.1 GCA_003647385.1 Deltaproteobacteria bacterium | reverse complement strand
GTACATGATGTAAGAGTTCTTTCAGGAAAAGGGATGTATGAGGCTTATCCGTCCAATCCATTTGAAACGGTTATCAACACCCGACCGGCTATTTCATTTTACAATGATAATAATCCTGACTGGCTCAATGTAATGATTTTTTACCATGTCTTAGGACATATTGATTTTTTCCAGAACAATCTTTTTTATAAAAATACCTGGGATATCGACTTAACAGGCCAGGCATTATCTGATAAACGGCTGATTGCACAGCTTAGATCTGAAAAAGGCCGATGGGTTGATTATGCCATTGAATTTTCCCGGGGGATAGATAATCTTGTGGGGTATCAAAAAGAACTGAATCAAAATATTATGAAGGAGTCCCGGCAAAAGTTAAGCAGGACAGACTTTTACTTTGACCTGTTTTTACAAAAGATTAAAAATGTTTCTCACAATGAATATCTAAAAGAGATTACAAGATATAATGCCGCTGCCAGAGATAATAAAGATTTTTTCGACCAGGTGACCACTAAATATCCGGAATTCGGGGAGCTCTATAAAAAAGAGCTTTCCATTAAAGCAAAGTCATATCCTGATGTCATGGAGTATATCTTAAAGTTTTCTCCGTTTTTAAAAGAGGAAGAAAATATTTGGATCAAATCCGTGATTCAAATTGTGAGAAATACATCTTTATACTTTCAACCCCAGATCAGGACCAAAATTATGAATGAGGGCTGGGCAAGTTATTGGCATGAGTATCTTTTCATGCGGGATGACAGAATCTGCGGACATGAAGCAGATTTTGCCAAAGTCAATGCGGCTGTGACCTCTATGCCAAAAGTCGGATTAAATCCTTATGCCCTGGGTTTAAGGTTGTTCCAGCATATTAGAGAGATGGAAGACAGGGGATGCTACTCGTTTGATTATATGTTTTTAAAAGATGAAGTCGGTAAGAAAAAGTATCACTTAAATAAAAATTCAGGTGGTAAATATATTTTAAAAGTTCGTGAAAATTTTAATGACTTTACATTTATAAATAAATTCATTGATCAGGAGTTTATGACCCGGCATGACCTTTTTGTTGCTGGAAAACGATTGAATAATGAAAGAATGACCTGGGAATATTTTATTAAATCCAAAAAAAAGGAAGATTATAAAGAGATGATCATTGATACATTATATCACCCGCCGGAAATATTTGTTGATCCGGCTATGTGTAAAAATGGAATTTTGTATCTGAATCATAAATTTGAAAACAAACCCTTAAAAATTGATTTTATTGAAAATACCATGGTGGGAATAGAATATTTATGGGGAGGCCCTGTTCACATAGAAACCAGCGAACCTGTCGCTTCTGGAAAGGGTGCTGCAAGTTATGGCAGTTTTTGGGACCCGTCTTCCCCGAAACTTTCCCAGAAAAAGATGGAACCTGTTAAATGGAAAAGAATGCGTTATGTGATGGAGAACCGCAAACTTCACAAACGGGAGTTATAATTAAATATGGAAACCAAACTTTCAAACCAATCACCTATTGATCAGACCCTTGATTTATTAGATAAAAACATAACGGATTACCAGCGACTGAAACCGGTTGCATTTGATGAATTTTTAAATATTTTAACAGCGGAGCCATCCCAGGTTTTAAGGAATATTTTTCAGACCTTTCATGACATGATAAAAAGTTATGTGGATGAATCTGAAGAAACTCTAACAGGGGATATAGACCGGTTGACGTTTACCAATTATGACTGCACAAGGCTTTTTGTTGAAGATTCTGCCAATCCCTATTTTACGGACATGCTGTTTGCCAATCGGTTCATGAAGCAGATGGAGTATTTGCGGCATGGGGCACAGCAGAACAGAATCTATATTTTTTATGGGCCCCATGGATGTGGAAAAAGTACGTTTTTAAACAATTTGTTAAAGAAATTTGAAAAGTATGCCAATACACAGGAAGGCCGAAGGTATGAGATCGTATGGCGATTGAATATTAAAAAACTTCAAGACAAAGATAAATCCTTATCTCACAGTGCTTTTGAAAAATTCATCCACTATGTTGAAAATAAAGAAGATGCATCATTTAAACCTGATGCAAATGAAGAATTGTTTGCCCATACAGATGCCGACTATATCGAGGTTCCCTGCATTTCACATGATAACCCATTCCTGGCAATACCCAAAGATCAGCGAAGAATCGTTTTAGATGAACTCATCAAAAATGATGAATTCAAATGGCGCCTGTTTACGGAAAAAGAGTATGAATGGGTGTTTAAAGAAGATGTCTGTACGATCTGTTCTTCAATTTATCATTCCCTGCTGGAACGATTAGGCAATCCTTCAGAAGTATTTAAAATGCTCTATGCCAGGCCCTACTATTTTAACCGGCGCCTTGGAAACGGTATCAGTGTCTTTAATCCGGGCGACCACCCTTTAAAACAGAATATTCTTTCCAATCAGATGCTGCAAAAAAGGATTAATTCACTGTTCCAGGACAGCAATGTGATCAATTACCTCTATTCAAGATTTGCAAAAATTAATAATGGGATATATGCACTCATGGATATCAAGTCCCATAACGTTGATCGCATGGTTGAACTTCATAATATTATCAGTGAGGGGCTTCACAAGGTAGAAGATATTGAAGAAAGAGTTGACTCATTGATTTTTGCTTTGATGAATCCCGAGGACAAAAGAAACATTCGAGATTTTCCTTCATTTGAAGACAGAATTCAGTATATTGATATTCCCTATGTCCTTGATGTGAAAACAGAAGTTAAGATTTACAATAATATTTTCGGGCGGCATATTGAAGGCAGTTTCCTGCCGATGGTCCTGGATAATTTTGCAAGGATTATTATCTGTACCCGGATTGGTAAAAAGTCCCTGGCCCTGGCTGAATGGATTAAAGATCCTGCAAAGTATAAGAATTTTTGTGATGATAAATTAATGCTTCTAAAGATGGAACTTTTTTCAGGAAGTGTACCAAAGTGGCTGGAAGAGGATGACGTCAAATCCCTTGATAATAAGATGTTCAAAAAGATTATTGCTGAATCTCAAATCTATGGAAAAGAAGGACTGTCCGGCCGGGATGCCATTAAAATATTTGATCAGTTCTACTCAAAATATGCCAAAGAAGACAGATTGATCAATATGCCGGATTTATGTACTTTTTTTAATAAGCTTGATAACCAGCCGAAAAGACTGATCCCCCAGGGCTTTCTGGAATCGTTATTACGGATGTATGATTATTGTATCCTTCAAGAGGTTAAGGAATCTTTATACTATTACAATGATGAGCAGATTGGCAAAGATATCAAAAATTATATTTCTGCTGTAACCAATGAGTTAGATTCAATTGTAAAGTGTATTTTTACAAAAGAAGAGATCCATGTGACCGAAGAATTTCTTGAAAGCATTGAAAACAGACTTTTGTCGGAAAATATGGATAAAAAGCGACGGCAGGAAATCCGAAATGATGTGTTAAAGGAGTATACAACCCGAACGCTTTCCCACGAGATGATGATAGAGGATAAAAACATTACACAGACCCGGCTGTTTGAATCCTTATATGACCGATATGTTCATAACCTGAAGAAAAAGGTGTTGGAACCCTTTATTGAAAATGAAAATTTCAGAAATGCCATAAAAGATTTTGATACGGAAAAATTTAAAACCCATGATAAACGGATTAAAAAAGATGTGAAATTTCTTTTGGATAATCTTTCCACGAAATTCGGGTATACCTCCCAGGGGGCCAATGAGGCATGTATCTATGTGATTGACAATGATCTGGCAAATAAGTTCAAATAATCTTTTCCTTGATTCTTTTCAAAACTTGCTTTAAATCAAGACCATAATTTTTAAAGTATAGTATCAGGAAAACATGCCGAACCAATTAATTAACGAAATTAAAAATGCAGACAAGAGTGTGGTTATCACCCCTACAGATGGATCACACAAAGCCTGGCTGACATCTCAATTGTTTAAAAATAGCAGGAAATCAATTGTCGTCATTTTAAAAGATACAAAAAGAGCCCTGCAGTTTATTGAGGACTTTTTGTTTTTTTTGCCTGAAGGAAAAGATCAGCTCATTTTTTTCCCGGGATATCATATCCTGCCATTTAAATCCCTGTCATATCATAAAGAAACATCTACAAACAGACTGGCAGCGTTGTCCAGAATTATGAACGCAGGTTCCAAGCCGTTAATTATTGTAACAATTGTTGATACAATTCTGCAAAAGCTGATCCCTCAAAAGGAAATAAATGAATTTGCAGAACTGATCATCGCCAATGAAGAGATTGATAGAGATGGATTGATTCTAAAGCTTGAGTCCGGTGGTTATACTAAAACATCTCTTGTTGAAGATCCGGGAGAATATTCCGTCCGGGGCGGCATCCTGGACATTTTTTCTCCGGGTGACAATTATCCTGTGCGGATCGAATTTTTTGGAGACCTGGCAGAATCAATCCGTACCTTTTCTCCCTATACCCAGAGAGGGATTAAAGAAATTTTTGAGACCATCATTATTCCGGCAACCGAAGCCATCATCACCAAAGAAAACCTGCCCCATATTCTGGCACGCATCCGGCAGGCCGGTAATATTGCCGGTCTTTTGGCATCGAAAGTCAGACACGTTGTCAATGAGACCAGGGAGTTTGGCAGATTTCCCGGCATCGAAAGCATGCTCTCCATAGTTTATGAGGATCTGGATACATTTTTTGATTATCTTCCTGAAAATACGTTTCTAATACTGGACTCTCCTGAAAACTTAAAGTCCTATGCAATGGATTTCGAAGAAAAAGCACTCTTTAATTATAAAACCACAGCGTCTGAAAGCAGGCTCTGTGTTGAACCCGATTCCATTTATTTGAAATGGGATAAGGCAATATCTTATAT
>QMMT01000221.1 GCA_003647385.1 Deltaproteobacteria bacterium | reverse complement strand
TATGTGCCATCCGGGCCTTCCATTACCCCAGGGACTTTCCCAGGAAGGTTCGCCCGGTTTTGCCGGCTTCCACAAAACAAAATCCAGCGGATTCTTCTTTTTCTCGTCCACTGCTATTCTTGCCCCAGCCCTCATATCTTCGGGATTTCGACCGGACAATTTCCCGTAATCCTTAAAGGAATCAATGGAAAAATAGACATCTCCCCCCTCTGCATGATAGGCTTTTTCCTTATCAATGAGCATCTTTATAAAATCAATAATATGCTGGATGTGTTCGGTGGCTTTGGGTTCGAAACTGGGCCTTAAGACATTGAGGGCATCCATTTCATCGTGGAATTCATCAATATATTTCTCTGTTATGGCGGTGCAGTCAACACCTGTTTCCTTTGATTTTTTAATAATTTTGTCATCGACATCTGTAAAATTTCTAACATACGTAACATCATACCCAAGCCTTGAAAGCCATCTGAAAATCGTGTCAAATACGACAACGGAACGGGCATGACCGATATGGCTGGTATCATATACCGTGGGGCCGCATACATACATCTTAACCTTACCGTCGTTTATGGGTATAAATTTTTCTTTTTTATTGATTAATGTATTATAGACTTTTAAACTCATTTAAGTTTATCCCGTTATATTTTTCTTATGGGCATATGTTACCCGATTATAGTCTTGTTAAATAGATCTTACCAGTAAGGTACACTGGGCAGCAATGCCCTGTTCTTTACCAATAAATCCCAACCGCTCAGTTGTGGTGGCTTTTACATTAACAAAGTTTGAATCCATATTCAAAGCCCTGGCAATATTTTCTTCCATTTTTTTCTTATGGGGACTGATTTTTGGAACCTGGGCAAACACAATGCAATCTATATTATTAATTTCATACTCCAGATCTCTCATCAGCATCCCGCATTTTTCCAGCAGGATCATACTTGAAATCCCTTTATATTCTGCATCTGTATCAGGAAAATGATCTCCAATGTCCCCAAGTCCCATAGCGCCCAGCAGCGCATCGCACACTGCATGAATTAATACATCCGCATCTGAGTGGCCCTCAAGTCCTCGATCAAAATCAATATCCACCCCGCCCATCATCAGCTTTGAACCTGACACAAACCTGTGGACATCATATCCTGACCCTATTTTAATCTCAGCTTTTTCCATCTCTTAAAAATTTGCTTTCCCCTCAACCATTCATTGACAAAAAAAAGTGAAAAATAATATATTCACTTTCCTCTCAAAAGTCAAAAAATCCTCATTCCAGCTATGAATTCATGGGACAGATTCACTCTTCTGTGTGTTGGGAAACATCTTTTCCAAGGATCGGCCAGAACACCTGGAATATGGAACCTTGGCCAATCTCACTATATATTTTCATAAAACCTTTGTGTTTTTGGACGATACCGTCAACCGCAGATAACCCTAGACCCGTACCCTTGCTAATGTCCTTTGTGGTGAAATAAGGATCAAATATTCTTTCCAGAGTTTTTTTATCCATACCATGACCTGTATCTCTTACTTCGAGTTTGACATAACTACCCGGTTTGCAGGAATTCGCCATAGAATCGCTCATCCGGGGTGTGATTTCCACATCTTCCAACTCCACGGACAGGATTCCACCTGAATCACGCATTGCATGATAAGCGTTTGTACAAAGATTTATAACAACTTGATGTACCTGGGTAGAATCTGCCAGAACCATTGACCTGGATGATATCTTTTCTTGAATTTCAACGGTTTGAGGTATTGAAGCGCGCAAGAAATTAACGGCTTCTTTGACGACCGAAAAAAGTTCAAGCGGATTTTTTTTGTATTCCACCTGTCTGCTGTATGCCAGGATCTGCTGTACCAGTCCGGCTGCCCGCTGCGCACCTTTCACCACCTGATTTAATTTTTTCTTTGCTATTACAGGATCATTAATATTTATTTCTGCCAGATGGGTAAACCCCAGTATGCCTGACAAAATATTATTAAAATCATGGGCAATTCCTCCGGCAAGGGTTCCAATAGCCTCCATTTTCTGTGACTGCCTGAGTTGACCTTCTATCATTTTTTGTTCGCTCATATCCGTCAAATTAACGACAAGGCCATTGTTTATCCCTTGAAGATCCTTTATGATCGCCGCACTAAGGAGAACATCAATCGTCTTTCCATATTTAGTTGATCTCTTTGTTTCAAACCGAACAGGATTCCCAGATTCAAAAATTTCTTTTATTTTCAATTGAGTTAATTTTTTCTCACTGTCCGGGACAAACGGGATATGTCTACCCTGCAACTCATCTAAGGCCCACCCAAAAACCTTAGTAAAGGCGGGGTTCAAATATAATGGATATCCATTGACATCGTATACGGCCACAGGATCGGGGTTGGCTTCAAAAATTGCTTTTAATCTTTCCTCACCCTCCTGTAGTTCAGCAGTCCGTTGTTCAACCCGATGTTCCAACTCCTGGTTGCTTTGTTTAAGAGAATCGTTCAAAGTTGATATCTTTTTAAACAGCAGGTTGAAATTATAATAAAGCATAACAAAAGTGAAAAAGAGAAGGGCAAGGGCAAGCATAATCGTCAGCACAATAGTACGCTTTGTTCCGGCAACAAGAGTTTGTATATCAATCAATGCGATACTCCAGGCAACTAAATTGTCTTTATAATCTTTAAAATCTGCAGCATGCAGGACTGCATAGTTAGCACCATTGAGTTTGATCTGATGTATCTCCTGTGCAAGGTCTAAGGAATCCGGCAGTTGCTGGAAAAGAGATGGGCTCTTAGCAAAAATGGCATGGTTGCTGATCGTTCTATATGGTTTATCAAAAAAAATAGCTTTGCTCAGTTCAGATTTTGAAAAAACAAGGGCAATATCGACCCTCTCTTGATAATTTTTTCTCATGTGAGTAAAATTGTCCAGATGTAATTGATCAAGAAAAAAGTCCGCATCAATGCCAAAACCCAGCAGACCAATATATTCCCCATCCACAAAAACCGGATATACGATTCGATACTGAAGACCCCCTTTTACGATTTCAAATCCTGCAAGCATTTTTCTGACCCGGTTGCCTTCTATTGTAAGTGGGCTGATAAGACTTAAATCATCACCATACAATTGGGGTTTATGCACCCTTAAGAAAATTGTATTATCAGAATTGGCGAAAAAAAATGCTCTGAGATAAGGATTTTCCCGTTGTAATAAGCCTAACATTATGCTTGACAGCTGTAAGAGTTTATCCCGGTCTTTTGCAGCAAAAGATCGTACTATTTCTTGTCTGTTTTTGACCATGCTTTTAATGCGGGACTTGTATCGCTGGTCAGTCTGCTCAAATATCAGTCCCATTATTTTTTTTTGGCTCTGATATTCGTTAAGGATCGTATCAGACAGGGCCAGCTTTTGCTGTCGAATAAAAATAAAGAGAAAAAACAGGGTCAGTATTGTGATAGCAAGTCCAATAGTTATCAAAGCCCGTGTTCTTGGGTTCATTTTTCAGCCTTAAACATTATCTAATTTTCCTTCTTCAAACTGGGTCTTAAAGTCTATCACCTATAAATCGCAAGAATAGTTTAAATATTATTATTTGATGCTTTTGCTAAATCTACAATTTTTTCTTTGAGGTAGTCTTTGGTTTCGTATTTTGAAATTTCCATCAGTTTTTTGGTTATATTTGACAACCTGTCTATTTGTACCTGGATTTTACCAATTTTTGAATAGAGCGGATGACGCGAGGAAATATCCATTAAGATAAGATCAAAATAACCTTGAATACTCATTAATGGCTGGTTCATTTCATGGCAGACGGCACCGGACAGTTCAAGGACACCTTGCAGCCGGTCTTTTTCTCTGAACATCTCTTCTGATTGTTTTCTTACGGTAACATCCGTTAATACGGAAATTTTTAGATCCTTTAAAAATGTAGACCTGAATTCTATATATTTTGATCGTCCGTTTTTGCACCTGATTTTAAACTCTCGATTCTTTCCATGACCTGGATGATTACTGTCATTACCCCATGCCTGAGAGGCTTTTTTTCGATGATCGCTATCCGGATAAGCTTTCTTGAACCAGTCTTCTTTGGTGGGGATATCTTCCAACGCATACCCTGTGATCTTGGTAAAATAAGAATTTATGTAAAGGTATTTACCATCACCATCAATCATGGCAATTCCATGGGGGGTGCTTTCAAGAATTGTTGAAAGGGTTTCTTTCTCTTTTAGTCGAGCATTTTCTGCCTGTTTTCTATGGGTAATATCCCGCCAGACCGTATGGATCACCTGATGGTCTTTCTGATCAGAAATTGTCGTTAAAAGAACCTCCACCGGAAAGATCTCTCCATTGGCTCTTTTGTGCTCCCATTCAAATATATGACTGCCGTTTTTTACTGCAAGACCCATCATTATTTCAGCTTTTGTAAAGGAGTCTTTGCCATCCGACTGATGGCTTGGGGACATTTCAGAAGGATGCATTTTAAGGAGTTCACTTTTGTTTTTATATCCCAGCATATCCATTGCTGCCGGGTTGCAGTCAACAAATTTTTCATTTTCAATGATCAAAATAGCATCTTTGGATTTTTCAAATAAAATATGATATTTTTGCGGTACTTGCTCTAATTGAAAAATTCGGTGTTCTAAGTCTTCATAGCTTGGTTTTTCAGCCATTAAAAAAATCTCCAATTGTAAAACAAATAAAACGATGCAGCACAATCCAATGAAGAGCAGCTTACAAAATATAGCGCCTCAAGGCAAATTGAATTTTTAGTTATTGTCTTTCTTTTTTAAAATAAAAATGTAAAATATGGATAACACCCATTAGGATAAAAATTCACAGATTTACACAGGAAATAAAAATGGAACGATGCAGCTGGGCAACAAATGATCCGATTTATATTAAATATCATGATGAGGAGTGGGG
>QMMT01000220.1 GCA_003647385.1 Deltaproteobacteria bacterium | reverse complement strand
CTTCATAACCACCGCCCAATGCCACACCGTTAATAGCAGCCACAACCGGTTTTCCCAAGCACTCCAGACGTCGAAGAAAAGACTTCATTTCCAGGCCTTCTTTGAAAAATTTCTCTTCCCCTCCCTTTTCAATGGAAACCAATTCCTTCAGGTCGCCGCCGGCAAAAAAAGTTTTTTTAGCCGAGGCAAGAATGACGCCGGCAATATTATTCCTCTCTTTTTCCAGACGTTCCACTGTTTGGGGGAACAGAGTCCTGAACTCTGCATTCATGGTATTAACCGGACCTGTCATATCCATTGTAATTGTTACAATATTATTTGCATCTTTTTCATAAACAAAGCCATTCATTTTTCTTCACCTTTTTTATTACATTTTTTATTATCCAAAGGTTGCTATACTCGTTCAATAATAGCAGCAATACCCATACCGCCTGCCATACACAGGTTGATTAATCCATATTTCAGATCCCGGCGCTCCAGCTCATCCAGAATAGTCCCCAGCAAAATAGCACCTGTGGCCCCCAGAGGATGCCCCATGGCAATGGCACCGCCGTTTACATTGATTTTTTCCCAGGGTACGTTCATCTCTTTCTGGAACCGCATGGGGACTGAAGCAAACGCTTCGTTCACTTCAAAAAGATCTATCTCATCAATTGTCATACCGGCAATATCCAGAACTTTTTGTGTGGCAGGTCCAGGACCGATCAACATGATGGTCGGTTCCACACCGATAGTGGCCGAAGCAATAAACCGTGCTCTTGGCGTCAAATCCAAGTCCTTTCCAGCTTGCTCGCTTCCAATTAAGACAGCAGAGGCAGCATCAACAATACCCGAGGAATTACCTGCATGATGAACATGATTAATTTGTGGAACCTGCGGATACCTGGATAATGCAGCAGCGTCAAAGCCCATGGCACCCATGGCGGCAAAAGCGGGTTTCAGCTTTGCAAGGCCTTCTATGGTGGTGTCTGGCCTTATGAATTCGTCTTTATCAAGAATTGTTATCCCGTTCTCGTCCTTTACAGAGATAACTGAGTTGTTAAAGTAACCTTTTTCCTGGGCTGCGGCAGCTTTTTGCTGTGAACCTACAGCAAAAACATCAACGTCTTCCCGGGAAAAACCTTCCAAGGTGGCAATCAGATCGGCACTAATGCCCTGGGGCACAAATCCGGTAGCAATAGATGTGGCCGGATCTTCACTCCAGGCCCCTCCCATCGATCCCATGGGGATGCGGGACATGCTCTCAATACCGCCTGCAACAGCAAGATCCATCCAGCCGTTCATTATTTTAGAGGCTGCCGTAGCCACCGATTCTAACGCCGACCCGCAAAAACGCTCCATTTGCACACCGCAGACCGATTCATCCCAGCCAGCCTTCAGGGTTGCAATTCGTGGTATATTGGATCCCTGATCACCAATCGGTGCATTGCATCCCATCACCACATCATCCACTCTCGCCGTATCCAGTTTGTTTCTATTTTCTAAAGCCTTAAGTAAACCAGATAACAAATCTATTGGTTTGACTTCATAAAGTGATCCGTCTTTTCTTCCTTTACCCCGCGGCGTTCGTACTGCATCATATATAAATGCTGATTTTCCCATTTATTAACTTCTCCTTAATTTTGCAGGTTGTATATATTGTTTAAATTTATGAAATTTTAAAAATCAATGCAGCCCCGCAATCTCCTGCAGCACATCCTGTCCATAAAAAATAACCTCCGCCAGCCATAACAGTCTGCTCAATACCTTCAATGATGAGTCGTGTGGCAGTTGGCCCCTGGGGATGGCCAAAAATCAGGGAAGATCCAAAATTATTAAAATCAAATGCATCTATCCCCATCTCCTTTGAAAAGAACAGATCATTTACAATAAAAGGATTGTGGGTTTTAATAACCTTTATATCCTGGATTGAAAGATTTGCATTTTTAAGCGCCATACGGGTGGCTGGAACTGGAGCTGCAGGCATCTAGCCTCTTTTCTCCCTGGCATATCCATATGATATAACCTGGATTGAAATTTTTTTGTCGACACTTAATTCCATGGCTTTTTCAGCAGTGGTAACAAGGATGCCGGCATTTCCGTCAGCAGGATGTGTTTGTGTGCCAAAACTTAAGACTCCATCGGGAATAAGGGGTTTTAAAGCTGCAAGTCCTTCTTTGCTTGAAGCCATAATCCCTTCATCTTCTTCCACTAAAATACTCTTTTTCCTGGAAACTTTGATTTCAACCGGAAGCATATACCGTTTTTGAAATTGCCTGTCATTTTCAAGAGCCATTAAGTATTGCTCATAACGCCTTAACACAAGTTCATCACACTCTTGTTTTGTAAACTTGTTTTCTTTTGCTACATTTTCAGCAGTCTCAACCATTTTTTTACCGGTATTGGGATCAGAGTTGAAATTATCCATATTCCAGTTTTCAGAGATAACTTCTCCACCAGGTCCTTTTGGATTTGGCCAGATAGTATGGGGGCCGTTTGAAGTTCTGTCGGTTGTTAAGACATAGGGGGCTTGGTACAAACCATTTTCTATTCCCATGGCAGCCTGATTAATACAACTTGCTCCTGTGGTGCATGCCTGGCTTATGGAAATAGAAGGAAGTGCATTGGCTCCCAATAATGCAGCTGCCCAGGGAGAAGAGTAGAACTGATGATGCTGGCCGATTGTATTACCAAAAATTAGATAATCAAGAGTGTTAACATCAATGTTTTTTTTGTCAAACCACTCTTTTGAAATCCCTGCACTGAATGAGATGGCATTTTCATTGGCCATACTGCCCTGCCATCTGCAAAAGGGAGTGCTGTAATAACCTTTGTACGGTATAAATGCTTTAGTATACATATTGTTTATTCTCCTTTGAAAACAGGTTTTCTGTGACCCACCGAGGATAGACCTTCACGTGCATCTGCAGTATTAAAAAGTGTATCTAACTTACCTAATTCAAACTCAATTGCCTGTTCAATGGACAGATCAATCTGTGCATCAAGAACTTCATTGGCCATTTTAAGTGCAATGGGAGATTTGCTGGTAAGGCTTTTTGTAAAAGTTTTAATATTTTCAGAATTACATGTTGTGGCAAGTTCTATAAATTTTGCAGGAATAGTTCTCTTGCGGTATTTATCATAATCAGGAAGATCAATAACTTTTCTGACAGCCCCCACTATTTCATTGGGTTGTACTATTTTATAGATAATGCCAAGATCATGCGCAGCCTTTGCACTGATGCTCTTGCCTGTGAATACATAATATTTTGCTAAATCAGCTCCAACCTGGCGTTCCATCCTGAACATACCGCCAAGACCTGGAATTATGCCGATACCGGTTTCAGGAAATCCCAGGGAACCTGATTTTGTTGCAAGTATAAACTGACAGGCCAGGGCCATTTCACTTCCGCCGCCAAGGGAGAGACCATCCAGCAGGGCAATGGTTTTTTTAGAACAGTTTTCAATTTTCAAAAAAAGTTCATGGCCTTTCCTGGTAAAGACTTCAATATCTTTAATTTTATTGGCTTTGATTTTATCTACAAAAAATTGAATGTCTGCTCCAGCCACAAATGCCTTTCCTGATCCCTGGAAGACAATTGCTTTTATCTTGGGGTTGTTGTCTGCAATAGAAAATTTTTCAGACAATTGTTCAACAACAGCTTCATTTAATGAATTCATGGCATCGGGACGGTTAATGGTGATATAAGCAATCTCTTCTTTAATTTTTAAATCCACTACATTGAATTTAAAAGGTTGTCCTCTCTTTTTTTGATTAACAAGAAGGTCAGGCATTTTAAAACCAGGATACTTTTGGGTCATGGCTTTTACAACCTCACAGGTTTTTTCTATCCCTATGTGGTTCATAATTTCAAACGGACCCCTGCGCCATTTCAAACCGACCTTGGCACCAATATCTGTATCTTCAATGGTTGCAACACCTTCATCTACAAGTGTTGCAGCGACACCAAGGCATATGCCGAGGAATCGATCTACAATAGCCTGAATTTTGTCTTCTTCAACCTCGCCGGTTTCAATATCCCAATCTTTGTTTTTTTCCATCTGAGATTTTAAAATATCAGGTGTTTGATAAAAAAGGCCAAGTTCATCACCAAGGCTTTGAGAGGCGTGAACAGCAAGAGGAATTCCTGTTATATTTAAAATTTCAAAAGATCCCATTCCGATCCCAAAGGCTCGTCTACTGGCTTCTTCAATGGTTGGGGCATTACCAAGACCTTCTTGAAGCATTCTGCAGGCTTCATTGGAAGAGGGAATAAAAAATCTGTTAACTGCAAAGCCGGGGGTATCTTTAACCGTAATAGCAGTTTTTCCATGGAGTTTTGCAAATAAAAGAGCTTTTTCTATGGTTTCATTACTTGTTCCTGAATGTGGTATTATTTCCAGTAAACGGTTCTTTGCTGGATGAAAAAAGTAATGAAGCCCGATAAACCTGTCCGGGCGCTTAATCTGTTCTGCAAATTCTGAAACATAAAAAGTTGATGTATTGGTTGCAAAAATGGTTTTTTCAGAACAGATACTGTCAAGATTTTGAAATAATTGAGTTTTAACCTGCCGGTCTTCAAAAACGGCTTCAATCACAATGTCTGCATCAGCCACGGCATTAAGATCAGTAGAACCCTTAATGCGTGTCAGGATTGCATCCATTTGATCCTGTGTAAAAATTTTTCGTTTAATACCGTTTTGCAATAAACTTTTGATTGTATTAAGACCATTTGCAACAAATTCATCTTTTATATCAATCAGTACAACATCAATGCCTTCCTGGGCAATTTTCTGGGCAATACCGCTGCCCATATGTCCTGCTCCTATCACTCCAATTTTAGATATCTGAGACATCTTCCCTCCATTTATAATTTTTCATGAAACCTGTTATTAACTTCCAAATGACTCGTTACAAAATTCTCAATAG
>QMMT01000219.1 GCA_003647385.1 Deltaproteobacteria bacterium | reverse complement strand
TCCTGTTCGCAAAAATGCGGGCATACCCGGCCTGTGACAGCCGGGATTGGATTGGCCTCTAAAAGAACCTCAGCAGCACTATATAGATTATCTTCCCTTAACTCCTTTAAATAAACCGGAATGTTCGTGCCGGCCGGGCAAGCCATTGAGCAGGCGGTTTTTTCCATCCGAACTGATCCGAAAATGGAATGATATCTATTTTCACCGGTAAGGGCGTTGCAGCGATCCCCCCCTTTACGCAGACAGTGAAATGTGTTGTTGGGATAACGATAATACCAGCACCTGGGTTCCTGGCATATATTACCGCCGACAGTGGCCTCATTTCTGATCTGGGGAGAGGCAATTTGATGGGCCGCATTGGCCAGTATTGAATACTTTTTATTCAATATTGGATCATTTTCCAAATCATCTAACTTTGTCAGCGCGCCAATTTTCAGAGTACCATTTTCTTCTTTGATGTATTCCAGACCGTCAATTGTCTTAATATTGAGTACAATTTCAGGATAGTCCGGATGAATCTGATCCTTTAAAGTGCCCAGTAAATCACTGCCGCCGGCGATTATTTTTGCCCGATCCCCATATTCGTTAAGGATATGAGATGCCTCGTCAACTGTCTTTGCATTAATATGTTCAAATAGTTTCATTGTGCAGCCTCACTTAAAGCGGAAAGAACTTTTTCGGGTTTAAAGGGGATTTCATCCATTCGAACTCCGGTAGCGTTATAAATAGCATTGGCGACAGCCCTGGCCGTACAAGTTGTTGTACTTTCACCCAATCCACAGGCACCATACTCTCCAGCACCTTTCCAAACTTCAAGCAGTACGGGTTCAATAGTTGGAAAATCAGCCATCGTGGGTATTTTGTAGTCAATCCAATTAAAATTAAGCGGAACGCCTGTAGCATCGTCGTAAATTATTTCTTCAGTGAGTGTTTCCCCAATACCCATACACTGGCCTCCAATCTGTTGTCCTTCAGCTCCGGGAGCAAACATAACAGTGCCACAATCATTGACCACTACCAATTTTATGATGTCAACTTTTCCTGTTTCAGTATCCACTTCCACATCAGCGAAAGTTGCAATGTATGGTATTCCGGTCTTTTCACCCGGCATTATTTCGCTAACGGTTACCAATACGGGAGCTATATCATTGTCCCATAAAATATCTTTGACCTTTTGTCTCTTTTCGGGATCATCTTTGAAAAAAACAACCGCGTTCTCAATATCAATCTTATCTGCTGTGGTATCAAGATATCCGGCACATATTACCAATAGATCCTGTTTTAACCGCGCAGCACCTTTCGGCATCAATTCTGCGTGTAAAAAGGATACTGCGCTGTCTGTCTGAACCATGTCTTTATATCCCGTGTCCGTATCTACTGTAGAAATCCAATGAATATCTTCTGGTTTGATGTTCAAGAAATCCAGTGACTCAGCACAGGCAAATACGGCACAGCTGTTTGAGCCGACACCGGTTTCGACCATAGGAGCCTCGAGTATAAGCGACAGATCCGGATTTAACTTAATTCCCAATTGAACATGTCCACGTGCCACTTCCTGCCAACTTGAGTGCCACCCCATGTTGAAGGAAAAACCCATACCGCGTTTTTTTACTCCCTTTGTTTCACCGGGACCGTGTCGATCTTTCCAACCAATCTTTTTAGCTCCTCCATACAGACAAGCTTTAAGACTTTCATTCGGCAAGGGTTCCCATTCGTGACCAAAATTTTTAATCACCAACTCAAGCGGGTCCATCTTCAGTTTCTCTGCCATTACATCCACGGCCAGGCCAATAGCCAGGTTAACCTGGGCGTTACCGATACCTCTCATACAACTTCCTGGAATGATATTGGTGTATACGACATAGCCCTCCATGCGTAAGTTTGGAATATGCGCCTGCTGACACTCACCCATTTCAATTCCTGGGATATGTTTGAGTGCAGCCATTGTGGAATCGGCATATGCTCCGGAATTAGCAATACCGTAAAAATACATGGCCGTGATGGCTCCATCTTTCTTAGCTCCCATCTTTATGGTCCAAGTAAGGGCATTTCGAGTATCATGAAAATCTTCGCGCCGGGTATGCTTATATTTGACGGGGCGGCCCGTTCGTCTGGCTAACAACGCAGTAAGGATTAAAAATGGTTGATCCCCTGTATTGCCTCGGCCGAAGGAACCACCAACCCATGGAATACAAACTCTGACTTTGTTGACCGGAAGTTCAAACATGTTAGCTAAAAACATCCTGGCTTGATCACCCTGATAAAGGTTTGTCCAGCAAATCAACCGATCCCCTTCCCAGTGAACACAACACCCCCGGGTGTCTAAAACAGCATGGTCAGCATTGTGGTGTTTAGAAGTGACCTCAGTGATCTCATCCGCTTCGGCAAACGCCTTATCAACATCACCACGATCCATGAACACATCAGGTCCAGCCCATCCGCCGCCGGGATGCACATTTCCCTCAGGGTTTATTTCAGGATGTATTACCGGAGCGTCAGGTTGCATGGCTTTCTCGGGATCAAGAACAAAGGGGAGGACTTCCCATTCAATTTTTAATAATTTCAAGGCTTTTTCTGCAATATCATAAGACTCGGCTGCAACTGCAGCCCCGACGATATCCCCAACCCAGACACCGGTATCGGGTAGTACCAGTCGGTCCATGTACATGGGCCAGTCCATGGATTCATAATGCCTGGTGTCAAGTCCTGTCCAGGATGCATTGGAAGGTTTGAAAGCCGTAACTTCAGGGTCATCATAGGTCAGTATCGTTTTAACACCCGGCAGTTTTTCAGCATCTGTAGTATCAATGCTTTTAATACGCGCATGCGGATAAGGGCAGCGCAACATTTTGGCAAATAAAAGGTTCTGGTCTTTACCTTTCCTGATAATATCATCCAGATACAATGCCCGTCCGCTCGCTTTTTCCAGTCCTTCCTTTTTAGGACGATACGTCCCCGTATACTTTCGTGGTTTTCGAGATTTGAATTTTTCCACAATTATCACCTCATTGGTTTGTTTTCAGTGCAGCAGCCTTTAAAACAGCTCTTCTTACAGCTGGATATGTGCCGCAGCGGCACAGGTTTCCCGATAACTTTTCTGTTATTTGCTCATCTGTAGGATTTGGGATTTCGTTTAACAACGCTTTTGAGGCCATAACAAAACCAGGTGTACAATATCCACACTGCATCGCCGTGCCGTATCCGGGTTCGCACTGGTCGGCAAAAGCTTTGACCACAGGGTCGTCAGTTGCCAGTCCTTCTATGGTTTGAATTTCACAGCCATCAGCTTCAACTGCCAGCAACATGCACGACAGCACGGCACGACCATCCTTGATGATCGTGCAGGCTCCACAAGCCCCCTCATCACATGCGACCTTTAACCCGGTCAGTCCCATCTTCTCTTTGAGCACGTAAGCCAATGAGTCCGAGGACTGGAAATCTATTGTCAGATCAAACTCAGCCCATTCACCATTAACTTTCATTCTTATTTTATCCATTATTTCTCTCTCCCATTTATTATGATAGCTGCCTGCGAATTATTAAAACATCAATTGAACAGGTCAGAACAGGTTCAGTTTCAAGGCTTTCTCAACATAATTGGTCAACCAATTAATTGTTATAGAAGAATTATTCAGTGCATTTTATTAATTGGTTGACTAATTAATAAAATGTCAAAAATAATATGTCAAGATAAAAAAATGTTTTTTTTATCTGACTATGATTCCAGAAAATCTTTGATTATTTTTACGGCAAACTTTTCAAAATCTTCGAAAACCTCACCATTGGAAAGAAAGACGTTCTGAAACGAAAGTCCTTCGAAAACAGAAACGATAAAGTTTGCAGCCAGTGTCAAATTCAACTCTTCTTTTATAAGACCTGCTTTTTTAAAAAACTCAAGCTCTTGAATAATAAAATCCCGGTGTTTTTTAAACATATCAGAAAACCGGCTTTTTATTTCAGGATTGCGGTAACTGAGATAGTACATGGCGTAATAAACAAGGTTATTGACTGATCTTATATTTGCCTCTGAGAACATGATATCGAAAAACTTGTCGTATCTTTGTTGCGGATCAGTAATTGCAGTAAATTGGTCCCGGATAAAAGGAGGATCATATTTTACCTTTATAAAGTCTGCAAATTCGATAAGCATGGCACCCTTGGTCTTAAAATAATGAGATATAAGACTGGGATGAATGTTCATCGATTTAGCAATTTTGATAATAGATGCTCCTTCAATACCCTGCTCAATAATAACCTTATAAAAATGTTCTAAAATTTCCGGTTTACGAAGCTCAGCAGTTTTTCTTTTAGGCATAATGATAAATCTTTCTTTAGTTATTGCGAATTAATTGGTTGACTGATTAATAATAGGTGAAGGAAATCATGTCAAGACAAACAGTCATTTTTGTTTGGACTGGTTAATTTATACCGTTTCCGGTTCGACCCTGGGCGACGGAAAAACTGAGTCATAGACCCAATTGTAAAATACCGTATACAGAGGAACAACTAACATAAATGCCAGATCAAAGGCCAATGCCTTCATGAATCCAAATTCCATTACCCACATCACCATGGGAACCGATATAAACAACAGCGTAATCTCAAAAAAAATCGCATGAACCAGTCGAAGCCATAAACCTCTTGGATAAAGCGGCTTTCCCATAAGAACCAGCGCATGATCAAAGAGTAAATTATAGATATAATTTCCAATCATGGCGATCAGGCTCATTGCAATGCTCATACCGCCCATATGGGCTATGGGCTTATTAAACAGCCATACTGTCAAAGGTACAAAAATGACAAGTAAACTGATTTCAAACAACAGGGTATGTCTTAACCGATCTTTCGAACTTCTCATGCCCGGTTTCATCTAATCTTCCTTTGTTTTTAAAAGCAGATTCCAGGCATAGGTT
>QMMT01000218.1 GCA_003647385.1 Deltaproteobacteria bacterium | reverse complement strand
GCTGATTCATACCATTTCCATACAGCAGGTTCGATGGGTTCACCAACAGTGGTCATGTGTTTGAAATGATAGTCATATTTGGCGGGTTCGTCGGGCCCGAGTTTTCTTAAGGCCCTGATGGCGGTGGGTGCGGTATGGAAAATGTTGACATCAAGCTCCTGAGCAATTCTCCAGGATCGCCCCGCATCCGGATAGGTTGGAACCCCTTCAAAAATCACAGACGATGCACACAATGCCAGCGGACCGTAAACAATAAATGAATGGCCGGTGATCCAGCCGATATCCGCCATGCACCAGTATACATCTTCAGGATGAATGTCCTGAATGTATTTTGACATCGCCGTAACATAGGCAAGGTAACCGCCGGTGCCGTGCTGGCAGCCTTTGGGTTTGCCCGTGGTGCCGCTGGTATACATTAAAAAGAGAGGATCTTCACTTAACATCTGTTCGGGTTCAATCCTGGCACCGTAGTAGTCTTTTAACTTTTCATTTACAAAAATATCTCTTCCTTCAACCATTGGAGTTTCAGAAGAATATTTGCCAGGATATCTCTGCCATACAAGCACTGTATCAACTGTCTGCCCTTGTTCAGCAGCAATTTTAACGGCTTCATCAGCATTGAATTTATGATTCAGAAGATTTCCTGCTCTGTAATAGGCATCAGTAACGATCAAAACCCTGGATTGGGAATCAACGATTCTGTCGGCACTGGCACTGGGAGAGAATCCGCCAAAAACGACTGAATGGATAACCCCTAATCTTGCGCAGGCCAGCATGGTAACGGGAAGGTCCGCCCCCATGGGCATATGGATGGTGACTCGATCTCCTCTTTTAAGTTTTGCCGTATCCCGTAACAATGCTGCAAATTCATTTACCCGGACATAAAGTTCCTGGTAAGTGATATGCTGAACAGCTTCTTCTTCAAGCTCGGGAACAAAATGGATGGCGGTTTTGTTTTTATTTTTTTCAAGATGCCGGTCAATACAATTGTAGCTTGCATTAAGTTTTCCACCCTTAAACCATTTGTAACAGGGTGCATCGCTGGAATCTAAAACTTCATCCCAATATTTGTACCATGTCAGCAGTTCAGCATACTCTGTGTAATAATCCGGAAAATTATCCAGGCTGAATCGATCAAAAACCGCTGGGTCTGTAAGGTTGGCCTGCCCAATAAATTTTGAAGAAGGATAGTAATACTCTTCCTCTTTCCAGTGAACAGCAATTTGTGCTTCCGTGGTCTCTACAACGTCTTTTTTGCTCATTGATCGTCTCCTTTGGCTTATATTGGTTTGATTGCTAAATTGTAAAAGTTACAAGAAAACAATAGATACAATACCACCTCCTCTTTTTTAAAACGTATTAAAAGCATTAAAAAAACAAAAAATATAACACACAAATTAAAAATTCTTAAACACACAAAGCAAAACTTCTTTCTGCCTCAGTCCAAGTACAGGCAACGTACCAGAGGAAAAGAAAACCGAAGTCATTTAGTGAATCCGATTTATATTGTTTATGAATTATTAAGAACTAAAGCGTAAGTCAACAAAAAAATCAGTTTTTTCCCAATAAAATGGCGTTAAAAGGCTGGTGGGAATTTTAATATCCTGAAACATTTTTTAAAAAATGGTGTTAAGTCTTTAAAATCCTAGGGAATAAGGGCTCTCAAACATAGTTTGATGTATTCAAACAAAGAAAAAATTATTAAAAAAATTTAAGATTTCATGAAAATATGAGCAAAAATTATTGTTTTATTGAGTAAAAAATAATAAAAATTGATGAAATGAGTAATTGTATTATGATTCGGATATAGTTAATGATTAATATTTATGTGTATGTTAAATTCATTTTTTGGAAAACATATAAATCATTTTGACAGAACTTTTACAAAAGAAAGGGAATAAACAATGAAAAATCCTGTTGATAACTATTGGAACCTTAAACTGGAATCTGTAAAAGAGAACCTTGAGAATAATAATTTTGAAGTTTTTATCGCAAAGGACGCTAAAGCTGCTAAACAGATTGCCCTAAATGATATCATCCCGAAACTTGATATTAAAAGTGTTTCCTGGGGAGGGTCCATGTCCTTTGTTGCCACGGGACTTTTTCATGAACTTAAAGGAAATCCGGATATTAAAGTTCTCAATACATTTGATCAAACTCTGACAAAAGAAGAAATGTTGGAATTGCGACGGCAGTCCTTAATCGTGGATCTGTTTATCACCGGTACAAATGCTGTTACAGAGGCAGGACACCTGGTGAACCTTGACATGGTGGGAAACAGGGTTGCCGCGATGATGTGGGGCCCCAAAAATGTATTACTGGTTATCGGCAGAAATAAAATTACAGGTGACCTGGAAGATGCCATGATCAGGATAAAAACTTATGCAGCTCCTGTGAATACCATGAATCTTGACAAGAAAACACCCTGTAGGAAAACCGGTATTTGTCATGATTGCAGCAGCCCTGACAGGATCTGTAATTACTGGACAATTATAGAAAAAAGTTTTATAAAAAAGAGGATTAAGATTATTCTTGTAAATGAAGATTTGGGATTTTAAAATATGCAGAAAATTATTGTTTTCCAGCAGAACAGATCTGGAAAGAGTAAAATAGACGGCATCAATACATTCGGTGAAAAACAATTTAATGTTGCAACCTTTGATATTGACGAACCATTGCCTTTGGTGATTGATGATACATCCCCCTATCTGCCGGATAAAATTGATGCAGATATTGTGCTTGATTTTTTGAAACACCAGGATCTTTCAGATGATTTAAGTATCTTGTGCAAAAAACTAGGCATTCCAGTGATTGCTTCAGGAAAAAAAATAACGACAGGTGCGGCTATCTGTCCTCCGACATGATGTGGCCTTTCAAGGCAGGACTGTCTTGGGGAATATGGTGAAATTTTCGGTACACCTGAAATTGAAATCGTTGTAAAAAAAGATATTATCACTGAAATAAAGGTATTAAAGGGTGCACCCTGTGGTGCCACATGGGAAGCAGCAAAAAAAATAAAAAATATGTCTATTGAAAGGGCTTTGACACGATTCGGGCTTGAGGTCCAGTTCTTTTGTTCGGCAGATCCGGCATCCTGGGACCCGCTCTGGGGAAAAAGCCCGGTTCATCTTGCAGCGGACATCCATTCGGCTGTTTTAAAGGCAGGGCTAAAAAAAAAGAATTAATTCACGATAGATTGTAGTTTTCTCTTAGAATCCGGGAGAGATCACGGGTCATTTGAAATGCTTTTTCAACGGTTTTTTCCTTGTCTGCATTTACGAGACAGCAGGTGGCAGGAGACAGCATACTGCGTCTCACGATTTGATCAATATCAATTCCCTTTTTGCCCAGAGCCTTCCAGATGTTGTTGAGCTTAAAGGATAGAAAATCAAGGTTTTCTTTTTCAAAGGTTTCAAAACCGGTTGGTATAATACCCCAGACAAGAATTCCCCCTTTATTTAAAAATTTTTTTATTGAAGGGGCACTGGCCGCAAAAATTTCGGCATTTGAATAGACATCAAAAGATAGAATATCCATATCAAGGCCGAGTAGAAAATCCCAGTCAGGATTACCGCAGAGGTGGATACCTCTTGGTGCATCAATCATGGAGAAAAATTCATCTAAATCAACTCTTGCTTTTTGTTCACCATAACCGGACATGGCTGAAAAGATAAATTGGAGCCCGGGTTCGTCAATAAACATAAATGCATTGGGGTTTTTCTTTTTTAATCGGTTTAACTGGACATTAATCCTTTTTGCCATGAATTCAAACATGAAAGGGCGTACCGTGTCATCGAAAAGGATGGGGCGGTCATCTTGGTCAAGGATATTAAACCCAAAACTGACCGGCCCTTCAAGCTGTCCACGGATGGCCGGACGATCAGACAAATCAAGATCTAAAAACTGATGGTAGACAACGGAATAGGCAGGGCTTACATCAAAGTATTCGGGGTCTTCAAAATGAGCCATGGTTTCTTCAAATTCTTCAATAAATTTATCCAGGGAAAACCGGACGGTTTTATTTTCCATATCCAGGATGATCCCTGGAAAATGCTCGGCAGCCTGGACATACATATCCTCGTAATAATTGTAATTGGGCAGCTGCGGCCAGAATGGAACGTCAAGACTTAAAGCAGCATTAAGCGCCTGATCAACATCGGTGTGGGGCATAACAGCCATGGCCGTGGTTAGAAGATTTCCGGGAATGGGCACTTTTATTTCCTTTCTTTATCAAATTGTCTATTAAATGGTAACACCAATTTTTTTTCAGGTATTTTATCAGAAAACACAGATAAGCCAACACATTAATTTTTAAAGAAGGGATGCCTGTTAAAAGGAGCAGTCAGGCAGGCATAAGTTTAATTCACTGTTGATTTTATAACTTGGCGTTGATAGTGTGTATTATCGTGCCTTATAATACACATGGGGGGGAGTGAAAAATAAATATGAAGAAAAGTATTTTTTATATATTGGTATTGCTGGTTTTACAGGTAACGCTGAACGGATGCATTGAAAATTATGGTAAAATTGCATCGAATCCTGCTCTTTTTGAAGCATACAAAACCAGGCAGGTCATTCCGGAATATAATTATTATTATTGCGGAAGGTCAACTCTGCCTTATGCAGTAGTCGGAATAGACCCGAAGTATATATTTTCGGACAGATTGTGGCATAAAATTGAAACCAGAGAGGATGTTTATAAAAAAATAGACGGTTTAGTACAAACTCCATGGGAGAGTTACGGAGTAACCGCAGCTGATATTCTTGATTCCTCTGGCAATAAAATCGGTATCTGGTTCTCTTATTATTACACCACCGTTGTAATAGTTGTGCCGGAAACAAATATTATTGAAGTGTATAATCCCTACAATCCGAATGATTACAGGGGAATTTGATCTTTTATTCTGTGTCTAATATG
>QMMT01000217.1 GCA_003647385.1 Deltaproteobacteria bacterium | reverse complement strand
GTGGCTCTAAACGAGTGAAAAAAGGTTCATATGGAAAATCTTAAAGGAGAACTATTACGAATATGAAAAAAACATTTACATACTTAAGACCGTTAACACCAGTCGAAGCGTGTCGCTTTAAGGAAAAATATGACAAAAAGGCAAAATTCTGGGCTGGAGGAACGGACTTGCTTATTCAATGGCGGAGCGAAAAAATTAAGCTGGACTACTGCGTTGATCTCTCTTTTATCTCTGATCTTGAGTACATTAAAAAGGATTTAGATCTAATTTGTATTGGATCATCAACCAAAGTGAACGCTTTAGAAAATTCCTCTAAACTTGATGATTCTCTGTCGATAATTCGGGAAGCTGCCGGGGAACTTGGACCTCCTGGACTCCGCACAACCGCAACAATTGGGGGAAATCTTTGCAATGCAGCTCCTTCTGCAGATTTAGCCACACCACTTATTGTGCTTGGAGCCCAGGCAAAATTTTTAAGTTCAACAGAAGAACGATGGGTGAATATGGATGAATTTTTTCTCAATGTAAACCAGACGGCATTGAAGGAAAATGAACTTTTAACTGAGATAAAAATACCCATTCCACGTGATACAACTGCCACCTCTTTTTTAAAGATAGGCAGAAATGTGGTAGATATTGCCATTGTGAATATGTCCATGAAAGCGGCAATGGATGAGGCAGGCATTTTATCTGATGTCAAAATTGCCTTTGGTGCTGTTGCACCCACTCCTATACGCATAAAATCAGCTGAGAAACTACTTCTTGGAGCAGATATTTTTAAAATTAAAGATACCTTGATTGATGAAGTGGGAAATAAGGTAGCAAAAGAAGTTAAACCGATTACAGATGTCCGCTCCTCTGCAGAATATAGGCGCGAGGTCAGCAGAGTTCTTGCCGTACGTGCAGTGAAAAATATTCTTGGCGATTTGAAAAAGAGGAGAAAAGTATGATTACACTTATGGTTAATAATAAGGAATATCAATTGGAAATAGAACCCCATGAAACTCTAGTTGATGTACTGCAAAAAAGATTGGGTTTAATGGGGGTGCGTATGTCCTGCGGCCAGGGTGAATGTGGTGCCTGTACAATTTTACTGGACAATAAACCAGCACTTTCCTGCATGATGCTGGCCTGCCAGGCGGAAGGCAAAGAAATCCTGACCATTGAAGGACTTGGCACCTATGATGACCTTCATCCTATTCAGGAATCATTTATTGAAGAGCATGGTTTTCAATGTGGGTTTTGTACCCCCGGTGTAATAATGACCACCAAAAGTTTACTTGAAACCAAACCGAAATCTAATGCATCGGAAATAGCCATGTCCCTCAGTGGACATATTTGCCGCTGTGGTGCCTATCCGAAAATCATCAAGTCGGTTCAAAATGCAGCAAAAAAACTGGAGAAAAACCATGGCTAATAATGAATTAAATATCCCTCTCTCAGTGATTGGTAAGGCATTTCCAATCAAGGATGCCAGAGAAAAAGTTACAGGAACCTTAAAATATGCCATTGATTGCCAGGTTCCGGGTATGGCTTATGGAAAAATTCTCAGGAGTCCCCATGCTCATGCCAGGATCACAAAGATAGACAGCTCACAGGCCGAGGCACTGCCAGGTGTTCTTGGTGTGGTAACTTATAATGATGCACCTGACCTGGATTGGGAAGCCCACTGGTTTAATTACAAAGGACATATCTTAGATGACCATGTGAGATTTGTAGGAGACGAGGTTGCTGCCGTGGCAGCAGTTGATGAAGAGATTGCCAAAGAAGCTGTTAAGCTGATTAAGGTGGATTATGAAATACTGCCCAGCGTATTTGATCCACAAGAAGCTTTAAAAGACGATGCGCCACAAGTGAGAGCAGAAGGCAATGCACGAGAACCTGCTATTTGCAGTTGGGGAAATGTGGATAAAGGCCTTGAAGCATCAGATATTGTTGTAGAAAGCAGTATGAATTTTGAAAGTCAGCATTATGCTCCCATTGGTAGAAATGCTTGTGTTGCCGAGTGGACAGCAGACAGGGTCACCATGTGGACATCAACCCAGACACCATCTGAATGCAGGGATGCCATTGCCATGGGTATGGGAATGCCTCTCAGTAAAGTCAGAATAATAGGAATGCCGTCAGGTAGTTCCATAGGACTTTGGTGGACAAATAATTTTATGCTGGTAACCGTCCTTCTGGCAAAAAAAATTTGCCGGCCTGTGAAGATAGAACTTGATCAGGAGGAGTGCTTTGCAACTGTAAAAAGGCGCCATATAGAGCAACCCAAAG
The DNA here is from genome assembly GCA_003647385.1 of Deltaproteobacteria bacterium. Taxonomy (GTDB): domain Bacteria; phylum Desulfobacterota; class Desulfobacteria; order Desulfobacterales; family Desulfobacteraceae; genus Desulfobacula. The sequence continues at coordinate 2,652 of QMMT01000217.1, read as the reverse complement.
GCCGGCTTGGGTGCAGTAGTGACGGAAAAATAACAGCCATTGATATTGAGCACATATTTGATAATGGAGGATATGGGGTTAAACCTGATCCAGGTTATCTTTGTGCTGATTTGTGGGGGAACAGCCTTAATGGGCGTTTTGTATGCAAAGGTGTATCAACTAACCTTGTTACAGCGAGCTGCATGCGGGGTGTGGGTGATGTAACAATAGGAACATTTCTGAATCGTCTCCTTGATCTGGCAGCAATAAAACTGGATATGAATCCTTTAGAGTTTTATTTAAAAAATCATTTGAAAAAGGGTGAAATTTTACAGCAGCTGCATACTGCGTTGGCTCATGAATACGAGACGCCGCCAGAGTGTGAGGATAGATGGCCGCAAATTTTTCACCTCTCCAGCGAAGCCCTGCATGAGTGTTTGATTAAAGGAGCAAAACGATTTAACTGGAAGGAAAAATTCAAGGGATGGGGAAAACCATTGGCAGTGAGTGGCTCAAAGAGAAGAGCTGTGGGTGTAGGAATCGGCACACACTGTTGTGGCACAGAAGATGATGCTGGGCCCACATCAGCCATAGTGCGTGTACATTCAGATGGCAGCGTTTCTTTGAGCTGCAGCATGGGACGTCATGGTCAAGGGAGTGAAACAACACAGTCCCAGATTGCAGCAGAGGTTCTTGGTATTCTGCCGGATCAAATTGATGTGGAAGCGGGAGATACAGAGGTCTGCCCCTGGAGTCACGGATCTGTTGCCAGCACTTCTGCATACCGAACCGGATTTGCCACGAAAGGAGCAAGCATGGATGCAAGGTCTCAGATCCTTGAAATTGCAGCCAGGCATTATATTAAAGGCAAACCCGAACAGCTGGATATCAAGAATGGTGTTATTTATCACAAAAAGCATCCAGACCAGAAAATATCACTTGCCGAACTTATGTCTCAACCTCAGCCTGACACATTAACAAGACCGTCAATTATCGGGCGTCCAATCCATCGGATGCCGCCCACTATCACTTTTGCAAGACAGTTTGCAGCTCATTTTGTAGAAGTGGAAGTTGATATTGAGACAGGGCAGATAAAGTTGCTGGACTACCTGCTAACACAGGATAGCGGTACGGTGTTAAATCCTAAGGTACTTGAAAACCAGGTGACTGGCGGAGCAATACAAGGTGCTGGATTTGCCCTGATTGAAAGCATGGTTTTTGACGAACAAACAGGAAAAGTACTTAATCCGAATTTTTTGGACTATAAAGTCTTTCGGGCTCCTGATTTTCCCATACAACCTGAAATTTTATTTTGTGAATCCAATGACCCTGTAGGGCCATATGGCTGTAAAGGTGCTGGAGAATCACCCATTGCAGCGTCCCTGCCTGCAATTTCCCAGGCAGTTTATAATGCCATTGGGGTGTGGCTGGATGTCCCCATGACACCGCAACGGGTATTGCATGCCCTGGGGAAAATTTAAGAGAGAATAAAATGAATTATAGAAAAATAAACAAAAATTGGGGGTTCCATGATTAAAAATCCGATTCCATGGCCTGATGGCGCAAAATGCGCTGTTGCCATTACATTTGATATGGATGCTGACAGTCAGTTCCATCTGGAAAATCCTACAGATGCAATTGGCAGGGTATCTGCTTTATCAATGATGCGTTATGGACCTGAAGTAGCCGTCCCCCGTATACTTGAAACCTACAAACAGCTTGATTTGCAACAAACATTTTTTGTTCCGGCCTGGTGCATCGAGAATTATCCCTCCGTGGTAAAAGCTATGGTTGACGGAGGGCATGAAGTTGCCCATCATGGCTATCTTCATGAAAGTCCGCTTGCTGCCAGTCGAAAAGAGGAACATTACTGGCTTCAACATGGAATTAAGACCATTGAAAACATAACCGGCCGGCGCCCAAAAGGCTGGCGGGCTCCACTGTACCATTTTTCAGGCAACTCCGCCGACCTGCTGATTGAAGAAGGTTTTCTTTATGATTCGTCCTTAATGGGAGATGATATCCCCTATGTTTTAAAGACAGATAAGGGGGAACTGATGGAACTGCCCTGCCATAATGGGATGGATGACTGGCCTCAGTTTGCTCAGTTTGCAGATTTTGATTATTGGATGCCCATTAAAGCGCCATCAAAAGGCGTAGAAATCTTTCGAGAAGAATTTGATGTGATGTATAAGTACGGTGGGCTTTGGGTTAGTGTCTGGCATCCCTTTGTGACGGGCCGCCTGGCGAATTGGGACAAAATAGCTCAATTGATCGAATATATGAAAGCAAAGGGAGACGTCTGGTTTGCCAAAATGGAAGATATCGCTCTTTATGTCCGTAAGTGTATTGATGATGGAAGTTATACACCAAGGACAGATAAACTTCCCTATTATATAAACAGGGTATCTTTAACACCTGAAAATAAATCAAATTAAGGAATATTGTAATGGCAACTCCAAGACAGGAAGGATATTTTATGCCGGGCGAATGGCATCCTCATACAGCATGCTGGATGGCCTGGCCTTGCACCGCAGATGCATTTTCCCGGGCACCAATGGATCTTGAAACTGCTCATAAGTCAGCCAAAAAATGCTGGGCAGAAGTGGCAAACGCTGTTTCCCAATTTGAGCCCTTATATATGCTGACCAACAAAGAAGATCTTGATGAGAC
>QMMT01000216.1 GCA_003647385.1 Deltaproteobacteria bacterium | reverse complement strand
TCCTAAATCAGGATAATCTATCATTTCTGATCTGCTGAACCCCATCAGATCCATGGACATCTCACAAATATATATTTTTACCTCAAGCTCGGCAGCTAAATCAATCATTTCTTCAAGTGATGCAACATTTTTTTTCTTCATAAGATGTTTCATCATCCCGGTACCCATGCCGCCCATATCCATTTTAGAAAGCTTGGATTTTGAAGCGCCTTTCGGAAGCATGGCTCCAAACATTTTTCCAAACATATCCTTGCTTGTTGCGGGGCTCTGTTTTTTCCGTAGCAGGGGGACCCCCCAGAAAGTAAAAAACAGAACTACTTCCATCCCCATTGCTATTGCTCCCGTGGCAATGATGAAGGCAGCAAGAGCCTTATCAAGATCCCCGCTGAAAACCACCATGGCCAGCTTATTTTCTGCTGCATTTTTTTCAAATTTAACAAAAGTATCTTTTAAGGCATTTATTTCTTTTTCTAGTTCTTTTAATTTTTCCTGGGTATCCATATCTTCCCTCGGATATATTACTTAAGGTTTACGTTTATCAGAAAATTTTATCCATCCGTAGCAGCACATTTATTCTTACCGATATCCATTGTTTTTTGATCTTCTTCCGATGGTTCAATAAGCCCGGCATTGACTTTTCGTATCTCGGCATACACCTCTGGCTGTACCTTCATATTGGCTTTAATGAAATCGGTAAACTCATTTACATCTTCGTAATCATAAATATTGCTATTGCCTTTGATAATCGTTCCCATGGATTCGATAAATGTTCCTTCCAAAGTCATTTCCGACCAATCCATATAGTGACCCGGCAAAACCATAATATTATAGTCCATTTTTGTCAGGACATTTTGAATGGTATTAAAAAGCAAACCAGACCACTCTTCTACCTTGCCTCCCAGATCCGGCCTGCCGATTGATTTAATAAAAACAGCATCTCCGGAAATAAGGAATTTTTTATCGATTAAATAGGAGGTACTCCCGGGCGTATGCCCCGGCGTATGAATTACCTGTACCAAAACACCATCATTGGAACAGCTGATATCTTCTCCACCCTTAATGCTGGAATAATCAAACACAGCCATCGAAAAATCATCTTCATGGGCAATAATTTCAGCTTTTACAGCAGCTGCTATCCCCCTGTTACCGGAAATATAATCTGCTTGAAGATGGGTCTCAAAAACTTTAGTCAGTTGGAGTTTGTGTTTCTTTGCAAACTCAAGATAAAACTCAGATGTTCTGGCAGGATCAAAAACAAACAATTCTTCACCGCAAACCAACCCATAACTTAAAGACGCCTTACCGGGTCGAACAAACTGATACAAATCAAACCGGTCATTTCTCTCAATCAGGACAGGTTTGAGCAAATCTGCCCACGTACCAATCCCTCCGGCAAGATAACCGACATCATCAAATCCTGCTCCTATCAAAATATCGGCTACATATTTTGCCGATCCTTCTTTGGCACAGACAATTTTAATTTTTCTGCCCACAGGAACTTTTTTTACACTTTCTTCCTCAAACTCCACGAATTCAAAATAAGGAATATTTAAGGTCTCTTTTAAGTATGGCCCCTCTATTTCGAACTTTTCAAACTCTTCATTATTACGAACATCCAGCAGGAGAAAGCCTTCTAAGTCATTAAAAATACTGTTATAAAGCTCTTCTGCTGTATAAAGATATGCTTCCATTTTTTACCTCTTACTTTCAAAATAAGGGGGATATGATGACCCTGTCCCCCTTATTCTTATTTTTTACACTCTTTTAGCAAACGATTGATTCTTACAGTTTCTCGCACAGCCCCTTCCCATATTGCTGACAGGCTTTCAGACCATCATCCGTTCCCATCACTGTTTCGGTCAGACTTAAGGGCCCAAGGTCTGTCACATCCATTTTAAATACATACTGCATGGTTTCAAAAACCATGGGTGCAGCTTCACCACTATGAGTATGAGAGCCGAAAGCGCCTCCAACATTTCCGTTTAAATTGGCTTTTTCAGCCACAAAAAGAAATTGTTTCATACTGTTTGTCATATCTTTATGATATGTGGGACATCCAAAAAGATACCCGTCAAATCCAGACAAGTCATTCTCTTTGAGCGAAGATGTTTTTGCAACGACTGCTTCATTGCCGGACATCCTTATACCCTCTGCTAAAAAATTAGCCATTTTTTCAGTGGTCCCGGTTCTGCTGACATACGCTACCAATACTTTTTTCATATTTCTTCTCCTAATGTTAAATTAACTTTTTTTACTCAATGGTCTTTAAAAGCATATTGACCCTTTTAGAGCATAAATTATGCCATCATATTATTTTTAACCTTTAAATGACGAAAAATGTTATTGATTGGATACGGTTACCTTCAGGTATAATCAGAATAACTACTGTTTTCAAACGAGTGCATTTTTTTAATAGCAATTTCTTTATTTAATTAAAATTAACAAAGCACCATATTTCAATAAGAGTATCAGCACATATGTCTCACACACACGTGTCTCAAAAGTGTCTCATGGAAAAAATCCGTCGCCAGAAACAGACGTACTTCTTGACAATATTCGCGTCTTGATTTATAAGAATCTGTCTGGAATGATAACCTTAAGATTGTAAAATCAATATGAGATATAAGCTATTAGATACCATTGAAGCCCGGTTGCTGGCATGCGGTACTTTTTTAAGTCTTCTGCTTATAGTTTTCATTGGAATTTATGGGATAACAGATTTCCAAACTGCTAAAACCCTTGCCCTTGTTTTTGCCGCCCATATCTTTGGTGGGCGGGCTGCCGGAATTGGTCTGTGTATTCTCAACGGATTTGGTGCCTTTTCTACTATTTTCTATAATTTTTATATTGAGGTGCTCATCGTCTGTTTCACCTATGCCGGTTTTGTCTTAAGCACCACTAATTATTTAAGGAATGAATGGCTGATAAAATTCATGGCTCGATTGACCGGGAAAGCACTTGAACAAAAAGAAAGAATAAAACCCTTTGGATGGATCGGCATTTTTCTCTTTGTCATGATTCCCCTGCCTGTGACCGGACCTGTCGTGGGGTCTATTATCGGGTACATGCTCAGGTTAAGCCTGTTTAGAAATTTTTCGGCTACATTTTTAGGAACCCTGAGTGCCATTATTGTCTGGTTTTACTGCTTTGATTTTTTAGAACAGCGCTTTCACATGATCCAGTATGTATTTGCTGCCATAATCCTTATTGTATTGCTTCCCTATCTGAAACAAATCAAAAATTTCATTGTCGGCAAAAAAAAATAAATATGAATTCAAGGATAAGGATTTAAAATTTCTTTATAGTTCATAAGCATTTTTAAGTATTTCAAGGTAGTCTTTTGGCCCAAGTTCCCTTGGGTTTGAAGGTGTAGAATTATTTTCAAACGACATCTGTGCAATTTTTTCAAACTGATCTCTTCCAATTTTTAAGTCCTTGAATACAGGGATTCCAAGTCTCTTGGACAAATCCTTTATTAATTGAACAAATAATCCGGACGCTTTTATATCATCAACTTCGCTGATACCGGCCTGCCTTGCCAGCACCGCCATTTTTTTATGGCACTCGGGCAGGTTATAGGAAAGCACATATGGAAGGAAAATTGAATTTGCGACACCATGGGGAATATCATACAAGGCCCCAATGGATTCAGAAATACAATGGACGGCTGTCACATCGGAGTTACCAAAGGCAAATCCCGCTATAGTTGAGCCAAACATCAGGTTTTCACGGTCTGCATGATGGTGTTTAATATCATCATATGCTCCTTCAATGGCACCTAATATAAGTTTTACCGCCTTGAGTGCATGATGATCTGTAATAAAAGTGGCCGGTTTTGAAAGATAGGCTTCCACAGCATGAGTCAATGCATCAAGACCTGTTGAGGCAATAATTGACTGAGGCAGGGTTTTTATCAAATCCGGATCTACGATAGAGACTGCAGGGTACATTTCAGGCCCCTTTATGCTCATTTTAAATTTCCTGTTCACATCTGTAATCACAGAAACCCAGGTTACCTCACTTCCGGTACCACAGGTTGTGGGAATAGCCAGAAACGGCAGGGGAGCATTCTTATATTTCTCTTTTCCTTCATAATCTTCAATATTCCCGCCATTTGTGCCAAGCAGGGACAATGCCTTTCCTGCATCAAGGGGACTTCCGCCGCCAAATCCAATAATCAGGTCGGAATCAAGCGTTCTCACTTCCCTGGCAAGTGTGTTGATGGTATCAGATTTCGGGTTTGCTTCAATCTCGTCAAATATTCTGATCCCTGGGAGCTGCGCAGATATCTTCTCCAGCAAGCCGGATTGGACAATTCCTTTATCGGTCACAAGAACCGGATTGTCAGCTTTCAAATATTCATTGATTATGAATCTAAGATTATTGATTTCTCCTGACCCAAAATAGAGTCTTGCCGGCATATGAAAAAGCATATGGATACTCCCTTTAAAAATATGTTTTTTATTTACTTTTGCATTAGAACAAAATGGGTTGAATGTCGAGGCTTTTTAACAAAATAGAACAAGAATAAAACCTGTTGTGAACCAGATGATTCTAAATTATAGTAGGAACATGATTGGAAAATTTCGTTTTTTTAAGACAAACCATATTAAAATCGATGAGAGGGAAAATCATGGATATTAAAATCAATTATTGCTCTGTTTGAAACTATGAACCAAGGGCTGCCGGTCTGGCAGACATTATTAAAAAAAAATTAGGAATATCCCCTGAGTTGGTCCCGGGCTCAAAAGGTATCTATGACATTATTGTGGACCAAAAGACCATTTTTTCAAAGCACCAGTCAAAACGATTCCCGGATAACGATGAAATCATCAAACTGATCAAAAAATAGGTACTGACAGCGGCTATAGTATTGTAGCCTGGAAGTAAAACTTAAAAAGGCTGCTTGGTTTAAGCAGCCTTGTTT
>QMMT01000215.1 GCA_003647385.1 Deltaproteobacteria bacterium | reverse complement strand
TAAACGTGAAGAAAATGATGAGCTTGAAAAGCCGCTTGTTATTACAAAGCTTTTTCCTTCACAGAAGAAACTGCTGAAGTACGTCCCCATTGTAAGTCTATTTTTTCTGATTCAAGTGTTTATTGGTGGATATTTAGCTCATCTCTATTCAGCTCCTGCAGAAAACTTTTTCTTTCCCCAGGAGATTCTACCTTTCAACGTATTGAGAGCCCTTCATACTAACCTTGCCATCGTATGGGTTACCATTGGATGGCTGGTCGGCGGAATGCTGATTGCGCCTTTGGTTGCGGATGAAGACCTAAAATACCCCTGGCTGGTTGATCTTCTCTGGGTAGCCCTTCTGGTAGTTGGTGCCGGCGGCCTTATCGGCATTTATGCCGGTGCTCAAGGTTGGTTGCGTGGATCATGGTTCTGGCTGGGGAATGAAGGACGTGAACTGCTGAACCTGGCACGAGTCTGGGATATTGGACTGGTTGTGGGTTTGGTGTTGTGGTTTGGAATGGTATTTTCTGTCATCCGCAAGGCTAAAACCAACAATCTTTTTGTTGGAACAATCATCTGGTCGGCTTTTGGTATAGCCACTTTGTATATTGCCGGGATGATGCCTATTCACAAAGTCATGCCGAATTTTACAGTTGATGATTATTATCGGTGGTGGGTTGTTCATCTCTGGGTTGAGCTGACATTTGAACTTTTTGCTGCCGGTGTTATCGCCTTCTTAACCGTTGCGCTTGGACTTGTAACCAGAAAAACCGCTGAAAAAGTAATGTTGTTTGAGCTTTTTCTCATTATGTTAAGCGGTACTTTAGGTGTCGGACATCACTATTGGTGGCAGGGACTTGATGAGTACTGGGTTGCCATTGGTGGAATTTTTTCTGCCCTTGAGCCTTTACCATTAGCTCTTTTAATGATTGAAGCGATTAAAGAGAGAAAACATATCAATCAAAAAGGGGATGAATTTTATTTTGCGCTTCCATTTCTATGGGTAGCAGGTTCTGCAATAATGAACTGGTATGGAGCAGGTTTTCTTGGAATGGTTATAAATACTCCAACTATTAATTATTTTACCCATGGAACACAGTTGCTTATGCCACATGGACATGCTGCAATGTTTGGTGCTTTTGGATTTATCGCCATTGCTTTTATTTATATGACTGCTCGTGCCAATGCCATGGCTGAAGGTCATGAATGGAGCAATTCATTGGGTACTGTTGGCTTTTGGCTTTCAACCCTTGGAATTATCGGTTTTGGTATTCCAAAACTGCTTCTTGGATTTGAGCAGGGAAAAATTGCTCACGATATGGGGTATTATTTTGCAAGATTGCCGGATGCACTTAACCATATGGATTTCTGGAAGCAAATTAACATACTGCCGGATGGTATGGTTATTTTAGGTGCTACAATAATCTTTTATGATCTTGTGACAAAGATCTACTTTCCTAAGAAAGCACAGTCGTAAATAAAATTTAGTAACATTTTGAAAAGGGAGAAGAAAAAATTCTTCTCCCTTTTTCAATTCATTTTTTCTTTTACAGGCGATTGCCCTCCTACTACTCCCGTTCCTTCCTTGATTTTTCTGAACACCCCATATAAAGTGGGTTCCAGATTTTAACGTTTTCTGACCTTGTAAATATAGAGTTTTGCATTATTTTTTCAAAAGATATTGTTTAAGATGAACGAAACAACCCAAGGAGCGGCACAATGACAACGATTATTGCAGCAGCCATCTTTATTATAGCCGTCGTCGGCTTTGCCATTATGATGAAAAATATGAAAGCTAAGAAGGCAGCACCAAAAGACAGCCCATCACCTCCTTCTGCCTCCCGGTCTGAGGCATCCCCTGATCAGGAGTATAAAACCATTTTAGATTCCTTATTAAGATTAAATCTTCTGATGAGAAGGGATATTGATCTTCCCGGTGAAATGGTCAGTGAAGTTGAAGCCATTATAGATGACTTAACCGTGATCATTCCCGGTATGATGGAACGATATCCCGGCGAGACCCTGACCTATGAAATCAAAAAAATCGGCAAAGAACATCTTTACAAGACAGTGAAGGAATACCTTGATCTGTCATTGGAAAGCCGGAAAAATCAGTTGGATATATTTAAAAAAACAATCGAGAGCCTGCATGACGTATCAAACCGGTCCAGGGATATTGTCGAAAAAAATGAGACGGCTGAATTCAAGACAATGGCGAATTTTCTTGCAGGTAAATTTTCATAAAAACAAATAGATTTTTTATATATTGTCTCTTAAGAGGAGGATAACATGAATGATATGGCACAAGATCTTCAAAGTGTTGCTCAACAGGCAAAAGCTCCCGTCCTTGCCGAAGTCACCCAGGTTTCGGGTCAGGGTGCTTTAACCCCTGTCCAGGCCCCTTCCAATCTTGAACCGGTTGAGCCCAAACATCTGGCTGTTGAAGATATAGAGGCCATTGAGGTTAAAGCAAGTGAATTCCTTGAAAAAATAAAGGAAGATCCCTCTGACTGGCAGCTTGGCAATTTTGTTTTCGGCCTGGGACAGGAAATTATGGCCGAGACCCAGGCCCAGGTAAGTCTTTATGACCGTAAAATGGGCAATGTGCTCAAAAATGTTGCCACAGATGATTCTTCTCCTGTGGGGAAAAATATTCTGGCCATTAAAACAGAGCTTGACAAAGTAAACCCTACTATGGTGGCACGAGCTGAGATGCCCTTTCCCAAAAAAATGCTGGGACTTTTTACAAAGACCGTGAACCGGCTGCCCAAAGGCGATGAAATCCTTAGGATTATTGCGGAGCGAAGGGAAACCGTTAATTCAACCATAGACGGAATCCGTGATCATTTAAGAAATGAAGCCGATCAGGTCGCTTTTGATGCAGCAGAGCTTTCCACCATTTGTGATGCCTTAAAGGATATCCAGCCAAGGCTTCAGGAACAAATTTTTCTGGGACAGATCATCTGGCAGAAACTGATGGATCACATGGGATCTGTTGAAGATGCGAGGAACAAAGAGGCACTGACCACGCTGACCTCCGACCTTGCCATGGCTGTGGTGGATCTTCAGACCATTGACAACTCAAATCTTCAGACACGATTTGGCGGGGAGATGATGGTGAGAAACTCCCATCTGGTCAGACGGCTGGTTCAAAGGACGGACATGATCCTTTCCACCGCCGTTAAAAATGCACTGGCGGTCCGGGTGGCTGCAGAGCAGCAGATGGAAACCATGCAGCACCTGGATATGGTTCAGCAGGCTGCGGCCGAAACTATGAAAGACACGGCCACTGTTATTGGTAATGCCGCCATCAAGGGAGCCAAGATGAGCCAGAGCATGACCGTAAACATTGATGCCCTTGAAGAAGCCTGCCAGACTTATGAACAGGCATTTGAAACCTATGCTCTGATTTCACAGGAAACCATTAATATTGCATCCCAGAGCTCCAATGCCCTCGGAAAAATGAATGACCGGTTCCGGGCAAGGACGGATGCATTAACCGCAAGGCGTGAAGACAATTAATGAAGAATACATATACGTTACGTATGGTTTAAAATTGGAGGTAGCCCATGCTTGATATCGCCACACAAAAATCTTTTCAGGAAAGATTAAACGCCATAAGAACATTAGAAAAAGACAAGCTTGTTCCCGAACAGGAAAAGGTACAGCTGACTATAAAGGATGCTGGCATTCATTCATTTTTTTCCTATCTTGGCAACACCTATTTTACAAAAAGCTTAGATAAATATGAAGAGACCTCTGATGATTTTAAAAAAAAGAAAGGTTACTTTGTTTATGAACTGACCTGCCTTTGCCTTGAAACCGGACAAACTGCTAATTTTGAATGGGAATTCGATGATGAGCTTGAAGTTTACATGACCCTGGAGCGGCTTTCATTCAGGAATTTAAAGGATGATGTGGGAGAATCCATTGATGAGGATGATCTGGATCAGATTGCGGATGACAAGGATGTCATTATCATCAATGGTGAAAAATTCTGGTATGAAGATGACTGGGCATCGGTTTATTACCGGGGGAACAGGGAGGAAAAGGTCTATATGTATGAATTTGAGACTGAAAGCGGAAATAAATTTCTCACCATTGAAGAATGGTCAGGGTCAGGGAAAGACGAGTATCAGATTTATACCTCAAGCCCTGTTGATCCGAACAGCATGAGTATTATCAGCAAAGGAGATCTTTAAATGCGCTTTATGACCGCCTTGATAATTGCAGGCCTGGTTGGTTTACTTACCGGATGCGGCGGTGGCCTTCCCAAAGAATTGAAAAAGGAAGTCAAATCCCTGCCCAATGTCATTAAGACGGTTAAATCCCAGGTGGACAAGCATAAAGATCAATATAAGAATCTTACCAAAAGTCCTGAATTTAAAGATATTGAAAGATTTGCCGTAAAAGAAAACTGGGCTCAAAAATTCCAACTTGCCCAGAAAGAACTTACAAGAGCAAAAACACTTTATAACAAAGACTTAAAACCCCTGGTCAGTAAAAACAAAATCGAACTTGCTCCCCAGGTAAAAGAACAGGTTTCCCGGATAAAAAAAGTGATTCAGGATGCTGACGGGTTATCCCGGTATCCGGTTTCAAGATTTTCAAAGATCAAGAAAACCATTTACAATATGGAAAGTCTGCAATCCCGGGCTAAAAATAATGCTGAACATATAGACCGGATTACAAATAAAATTAAAACAGGTCCCGTAGCAAAAGCGGATGCTGACTTTCCGGACTTAACCGATAAAATCAACACCCGGTTTGCACCGCTGTCAAAACTTGAAAGAGAATCCCGGGATCATTTGAGTGTTGTGAAATCAGTTTTTGAAAGTCATGCAGCAGGGTCAAGTGAAGCTGACTATGCTGCATTTACCGATAGCAGTGATGCACTTTTGCAAGGCCTTGCACAGGCTAAAGTCCTTGAAACAAAAATCACCACGGAAATGACC
>QMMT01000214.1 GCA_003647385.1 Deltaproteobacteria bacterium | reverse complement strand
GAAATATCTGAATTAATTTGTTTTTCTTCCAGTTGAGATCTGTCTTGAACATGGGCAAGCTCTGTAATTTGTTTTTGCAGGTTTAAATTTTCTTCTTTGAGTTTTTCTTTTTTATCCTGATGCTGTGCAATCTGTTTTTTAAGCTTGTCGACCTGATCCTTGTTTTTTCCCAATTCTTTTTCAGTAAAAATATCATACCCGACCTTCACAATATTAGGCTCAGCCATCTGTGTACCGATATTTCGGACTTTAACCCCCATCTTAGCCGTTATTCTCGAAGATATAAACTTTCCATTTTCAACAACACAAACCCCTGAGCATTCGATATCGGCATCAACAATCTCTTTTTCAACGATCACATCCCCCATGCAAACCACTTGTGACTGATGGATAAACTTTGCATAAACATTACCCCGGGTATAAATTTTACCTTCATTAATGCCACCGGCAATATTTACATTTCCATCCGCCGTGATGATGCCTCCATCCAGCTCAATGGCGGCAATATCATTACCTTTTACCTTGAAACCGGATTTAATACGTCCTTTAACCGTCACATTGCCATCATAATTTATATGGCCGGTTTCATAATCCACATCACCTTCCGCAACATACTCCTGGTGAACAAAGACATGTCCGGACAAGGCATATTTGGGAAATCCTTTAACATCGGCAAGTACTTTAATGCCATCCTCGGAAAGTTTTGCACCTTTCCCTATTTTTAATACAATATCCTCCCCGGCAATTGTCTCAATTTCATCCCCGTAGATATTATGGCCGCTTCGTGACTCCACCATGGGAATTTTTTCTGCAAGCACAGTCCCTTCTTCAACGTGGGGAATTTCACCCCGGTCTTTAAAATCAATGGTACCATCCTTGGTTAAACCACCGGCTTTTAAGTAATCTGTATTAAAGAAAAATTCTACTGTTGCATCTTTCCCTTGAATGGGAACAATCCCTTTGGCAACCCGAAAAGATTTTGTCTTGAATCCGCTGGAATTAATGAACCCTTCGATCATTTCATCAACCACAATTCCCAGTACAATACCTTTATCAAACAAGGCTTCCTTTATTCCAGTCAGGGTCATATTTTCATCAAAATGATCTGTTTTGGATAAAAATGCCCCCATAAAATCCCTAGAAATTTCAAGTTTAATCCCGCCCTCAATGATTTCAGGTTCGAGCAGGCCGCCTTGCTCTTCTTCTTTGTCAGGAACAGTTTCACCAGGTGTATCAGCGACTTGATTTTCTGAGGCTTTAGCACTATCTTTCGATTCTATCGCAGGGCCTTCACCCTTTTGAGGAAGAGATCCCTTTTTGCTTTCCTGCCAGACCCTTTTTTGTAACTTAAAGATATAATCCCGTTGTTTTGGAGTCAGCATACCGGCTTCCACAAGGATATCACCGATAAGGCGCACCTTTTTTTTATTTTTTATATCATTGCCTTGTTCTTCTAGAGCCAGCTTTAAAACACTTTGATTGATAAATCCTTTCCGAATGGCAATCGCGCCGAACTTGAATTCCTTTTGTCGCATTTCAAAGGCTTTTGCAGCCCGTAAAAGCCGTTGCATATTATGGGAAGAAATCATTTCATTGGACAAAAAATATTCTTTCAAAGCAAGACCTGTATCATCTGCACCGGAACACTGGGACACTCCCTTTTGAAGCTCTTCTTTAGTGACAAGATGATTTTTAACAGCTAAAAGACCGATAAGCGGAATTTTCGATTTGCTTTTACTATCTATTGTCATAACCTCTCCGTATATAAATTAAACTACAGTGGCTATCAATCCGGTGACAAGAAATGAAAATTCAATAACAAACTCCCGGTATACACCTGAAATATGGCTATCTCTTTCAAAAAATCTTATTAATAAAACCATAATAAGGGGTATGAAAGCAAGAAAGAAAGCTTTTTTTACCAACACATCGATAAAAAACGTCAAAAGGATCATACACATATCAGCAATTAAAATATATTGTATAATCTTAAAGCTTGTCTTTTCTCCTAAAAGAATGGGAAGGGTTTCTTTCCCGGTGATTCTATCACCCTGAATGGCAAGGATATCAAAAAAGGCTGTTCTGGCAAATACCAGCCCCATGGCAAAGAGACAAACAATGGCAACAGACAGCAGATTACTTTGATTTGCCACTGCCGGTAAAAGACAGGTCACTGTTCCCCATGCAAGGGTAATCAGAATGGTTTTTGATCCGGGGATATCTTTTATTCGGGCAGCTTGACCTTTTTTTGCGGTTAGAGGAATTATTTTTAAATTGTATGATAGTCCCAAAAGGCTCATGACCAGCAGAATGAAAAAAGAAAGCGGTCCGGTGATAAAACTTAAGTAAAGACCTGCTATACCTGACAAAACGGCAAGAATCCAAAGATACGTTCGATTCTTTTTATAAAAAAGCGCCCTTCCGGGATGATTGTATTTATCAGACTTTATGGTGAATAGATTATTGAGGATCTGCATTGAAAGAACATAGAGCATGGCAATCAAAGCATGGTTCAAGTCCTGGGCAATCCCCTGAAGTTTTGAACAGGCATAGGTTAAAAAACCGGCTCCTGCTGCAGCCATTATATTGGTTTTTAATAAAAAATCACGGATTAAAAGCAAAAATATCCGGGCAGGATGCTGGTGTTGGAGATTCCTCTCTATTTGGACGTATGCATCATTAATGATCCAGTTTGGTGTCGAGGCTCCGGCGGTTATTGCAACAGACCTGGCCTTTGATAATTGTCCATAATCAATCTGGGAAACATCCTCAATATGAGCGGCAGGTTTCCCGGTCCCTGATGCGATCTGGGCCAGTCGTCTGGTGTTCCCGCTCTGTTTTCCCCCCACAACGATGACGGCATCATTTGCTTTGGCTAATTCCCGAATTTCAGTCTGACGTTTTTCAGTAGAACCGCAAATAGTATCAAATATCCGGTAATGCGGGGCATTCATTTTACACCATTGTTTTATTTCATCATAAAAGGCTGTATCCTGAGTGGTTTGAGCCACCACAACAGCAGTTTCAAACTCAGGCAGCGCACAAAGCTGCTCCATGGTTGTAATGGTGTGTCCTTTTTCTTCTGCATATCCTAAAAGGCCCACAACTTCAGGATGTTTCTCATCCCCTATAATAATAGTTGAATATCCTTTTTTCGCATATTTATGGATAATCACCTGGACGCTTATCACCCTGGGGCAAGTCGCATTCATCACCGTAAAACCAGCGTCTTTAAGTGCTTTTTCATCCTCCGGTGGAACGCCGTGAGCCCGGATTAAGACAATACCGGTCCCTTTTTCAGGAATATCATCAATCCTGAAAACCTTTTTTTCTTCAAGCATTTTTAAGACCTGGGGATTATGAATCAAAGGGCCATAAGTAAAAATTGGATCGGAAGACAAATTGGAAGCATCCAGCACCATATCTACGGCACGCCGGACTCCCATACAGAATCCAGCGGTTTTCGCAACAACTATTCTCATGAAAGATGGCTCAAAAGATCGACCAGGTGCTGAAACTCTGTTTTTGATTTAAAATTGATTTCTATTTTACCCTTATCCCCGTTCTTTTTGATGTGCACTTTTGATTTGATTTGAAGGGTAAGGAGAGAACAGGTCTTATCAAGAAATTGTTTTTCCTGTGCAGACATCTTTTTTTGTAATTTTCCGGGGTCTTTTTTGACATTGTTGACCAGTTTTTCCGTCTGCCGTACAGACATTTTTTTTGCAAGGACTATTTTAAAAAGATAGATCTGGTTTTCCTGGGAACCACCCCCTAACAGGGCTCTTGCATGTCCCATGGATATATCTTCAGCCAGCAGGCTGTCTTTAATCACCTGGGGAAGGCTTCTAAGACGCAGCAAATTTGCAAGGGTAGAACGATTCTTACCGATTTTTTTCGCCACTTTTTCCTGGGTATAATTAAATTCTTTGATCAATCGGTAGTACGCCCCTGCCTCTTCAAGAACGTTTAAATTTTGTCTTTGAATGTTCTCAATAATGGACACTTCTAAAACCTGTTCATCCGTCAGATCTTTTACAAACACCGGCACATGGGTAAGGTTGGCTTCTTTCGCGGCACGCAGTCTTCTCTCTCCTGCTACCAATTCATAGGAATCATCAAGATGTCTTACTAATAAAGGCTGCAAAATACCCTGCTGTGCAATGGATTCCTTTAATCTGTCCAGTTCTTCCAGGCTGAAAACCGTTCTGGGCTGATATCGGTTAGGCGCAATGTCTCCAATGGGACACATGAGAAAATCAGGGCTGCTCTCAGGGGTTTCAAAATCAGGGATCAAAGCGGATAGTCCCCGTCCCAGTCCGGTGTTTTTCTTTTTCTTTTTTGTCATCTTTTAACGTGTGACCTCCGGGTTAGAAGTTCCCTTGCAAAAGCCATATAGCTTTTTGATCCTGCTGAGTGTTTATCATATAATATTACCGGCAACCCATAGCTTGGAGCCTCCCCAAGTTTCACATTCCGCGGTATCTTTGTTTTGAAAACCATATCTTTGAAATATTTTTCTGCATCCTGGACAACATGCTGAGAAAGATTGGTTCTTTTGTCATACATGGTTAAAAGGATTCCCTTGATTTTCAATCCGGGATTAAAAGATGATTTGACCCGTTTTATGGTATCTAAAAGCTGCCCTAAGCCCTCAAGCGCATAGAATTCACTCTGAAGGGGTATCAAAACAGAATCTGACGCTGTAAATGCATTTAATGTCAGCAAACTTAAAGCCGGGGGGCAATCAATAATAATATAATCAAACTTTTCTTTTACCTGTTCCAGAAGATTTTTAAGCTTTTTTTCCCTCTGCTTTACCGGTACCATCTCTATTTCAAACCCTATGAGATCAATATTCGCCGGAATCATCATCAGTTTTGGTAACATCGTTGCACAAATAATTTCATCAATTCCCGCCGCTTCAATAAGACCCTGGTAGAG